>JAJYGO010000216.1 GCA_021785115.1 Chloroflexota bacterium
CGGTGTTCGAGGCCACCTCGATGCAGAGCATCACGACCAGGATCGCAAGGTACGAGCGTGACATGGCCAGGACCACCAGGAGGGCCAGCTGGAACGTCACGCCCACGGCCATCAGCGGGCGCCGCCGGCCCCACGGCGTGACCAGCCGGTCGCTGGCGGACCCGGAGATGGGCTGGACCACGATCGCCACCACCGCCTGGAGGGCGGCGATCAGGGAGAGCGCCGACGTCTTGATCGCGGCCGGGACGATCTGCTGCACGAGGGCCGGCAGCACGATGGTGGTCAGCGATCCCCACGTCACCGACAGGCCGAGGTAGTACGCCGTCAGGGC
The DNA here is from genome assembly GCA_021785115.1 of Chloroflexota bacterium. The sequence goes on from JAJYGO010000216.1 coordinate 332, forward strand.
AGAGAGCCATCGAAGGCCGGCGCGCTCCCCGCCGACCCCCTCCTCGACCGTGCCGACGTGCTCGCCCCGAAGCGTGCTCGTCACCTCCCGGGCGTCACGGACCGCGATGGCGTCCCTCGGCGCGATCGGGCACCGGACCCGCCCTGCCGCGCACTATACCGGGCTCCGCGCCGAGTGCCCCGGAGGATGTCCCGGCGGGCGGAGCTCAGCCCGCGAACCCGGGCTCCGCGACGTGCACCGCGCGGAACCCGAGGAGCCTGGTCCCCGGCCAGCGCCACGCGTCCGTGGCGAGCCCCGCCTTCTCGCAGACGGCGTCCAGCGTGCGGGCCGCGTCCCAGCCGTACTCCTGGGCCACCTGCGGCAGGAGCAGGGCGCGGCGCCCGGACCGCTCGACGATGATCCCCTGTGCGTCGACGTCGAACGCTTCCGGGCCGGGCAGCTCGACGGGCGGTGCCAGGACGGAGACCTCCAGCCGGATGTCCGGCAGCTCGGCCTCGGAGACCGGCACGAACCGGGGATCCTCGAGCGGGACGATGGCCCCCGCGACCAGCACGTTCGTCCAGAGCGGCCGGTCGAACGCGAGGTTCCCCATGCACCCGCGCAGCTCGCCGTGCTCGTGCAGGGTGACGAACGCGGCGGCCGGGGCGCGCAGGACGGTCGGCAGACGCTCGGCATCCACGACGGGCGCGGGCTTCCGCCGGACCGCCGACTCCACCGCCTCGCGGGCGAGCGCGAGCACCGCGGTGGTGGCGTCGTCGTCCAGCACCGGCGCCTCGGGCGGGGTGGACGGCTGCGTCGGCATGGCACCCTCCTCTCGGGGGCGCGGATCCCGTCGGCGGCGGAACGGCCACCGGGGGCCGTGTCCGGGCTGATGCTGGTCCGGGGCCGCGCCGGGCTGAAGGTCCGGCCGGCCCGTCACGGGCGTCCGATTGTCGCGACGGCGGTCTCCGCAGGTGTCGCGACGCCGAGCCCGGCAGGGCCGGCGTCCCGGGATGCGACCGCCCCGTCGGCCGACGCGGCGGTCCGGGCGGACGAGGGCGTCTCGGCCGGTTCGACCAGCGAGCGCAGGTCGGCCAGCGCCTGCACGATCGCGCGCTGGCGCGCCGGCGGCAGCCCGGACACCAGGGACCGGAGCCAGGTCATCGCGGCCTGCTGCGCCAGGTCCAGCTGGCCCGCGCCGTCCGGGCTCAGGGTGAGCCGGATCCTCCTGCGCTCGTCCGGGTCCGTCTCGCGGCGCACGAGGTCCTCGCGGACCAGGCGGCTGATCAGCTCGGAGGCCGCCGGGACGGAGGTCCCCAGGTGATCGGCGATCTCGGACAATCCGCTGCCCGGGTTGCGCCGGATCTGGACGAGCGCGCGGAACTGCGCGACCGACATCCCCGCCGGCCGGCCTTCGCGCATCCGGCCGCGGATGGCGCGCATCACCAGCGGGATGTCCTCCAGGATCGCGGCCGCCGCGTCGTCCGGGCCCGGCGCCACCGCGGCAGCAAGCGGCCCGGAACGCGTTGCAGTGTCACCGGGCACCGCGCCGGACGCGGCCCGTGCCGAGCCACGCACCGTGGACGAAGACATGACGCGATGATAGACTATTAGGTGACTTAAGTGTTAGCCCGGCCGCAGGGACGGCGGCCGGACAGAGGACTCGATGCCCCAGGCAATCCAGACAAACGAGCTGACCCGCCGGTTCGGCACCGTGACGGCGGTGCATGCGCTCTCCCTCGAGGTCCGACCGGGAGAGGTCTTCGGGCTGCTCGGCCCGAACGGCGCCGGCAAGACCACCACCATCAAGATGCTGATCACGCTGCTGCCGCCGACCAGCGGCTCCGCGACGGTCGCGGGATACGACGTGGCGACGCAGCAGCGGCTGGTGCGCCGGGCCATCGGCTACGTCCCGCAGCTGCTCTCCTCCGACGGGACGCTGACCGCGCGGGAGAACCTCGCGGTGTCCGCGCGCCTTTACCACATCCCGGGCGAGGTCCGCCGCGACCGCATCGACGACTCGCTCGCGTTCATGGGGCTGGCGGACGTGGGCGACAACCTGGTGCGGACCTTCTCCGGCGGGATGATCCGCCGGCTCGAGATCGCCCAGGCGATGCTGCACCGGCCCGAGGTGCTGTTCCTCGACGAGCCCACGGTGGGGCTCGACCCGGTGGCCCGCCGGGCCGTCTGGGAACACGTGCGCCGGCTCCGGGACGCCGAGGGGACCACGATCCTCCTGACCACGCACTACATGGACGAGGCCGAGGAGCTCTGCCAGCGCGTCGGGATCATGCACCTTGGCAGGCTGGTCGCCCTGGGCACGCCCGCCTCGCTTGCGGCGGAGGTTGGTCCCGGCGCGACCCTGGACGACGTCTTCACCCACTACACGGGCAGCGACCTGAACGAGGGAGGAACGTATCGTGACGTCGCTCGAACGCGCCGCACGGCCCGCCGCCTGGGCTGAGCCCCCGGCGGTCCTCCGCTTCGTCCTCGACGCGTGGACCGTTGCGGAGGCCGAGCTCCAGAAGCTGGCCCACGACCCCACCGAGCTGCTCACCCGCGCGGTCCAGCCCGTCCTGTGGCTGCTGGTCTTCGGCGAGGTGCTGGCCCGGGCCCGGGCGATCCCGACCGGGCACCTGGACTACATCGACTTCCTGGCCCCGGGCGTGCTCGCCCAGAGCGCGCTCTTCTCGGCGATCTTCTTCGGGATCGCGGTGATCTGGGAGCGGGACCTCGGCGTGCTGCACAAGTACCTGGTGAGCCCCGCGTCCCGCCTCTCGCTGGTGACCGGCAAGGCGCTGGCCGGCGGCCTCCGGGCCCTGGTGCAGGCGGCGGTCGTCTACGTGGTGGCCGCGCTCATCGGCGTCCACCTCCAGCTCGGGATCCCGCAGATCCTCGGCGTGGCGGTGGTGCTGGTGCTGGGGGCGGCGGGGTTCGCGACGTTCTCGCTGGTGATCGCCTGCCTCGTGCGCACCCGCGAACGGTTCATGGGGATCGGCCAGGTCCTCACCATGCCCCTCTTCTTCGCCAGCAGCGCGGTGTACCCAGTGGCGCTCATGCCCACCTGGCTCCAGGTGCTGGCGAGGGTCAACCCGCTCACGTACCAGGTGGATGCCCTGCGGAGCCTGATGGTCTCCGGCGGCACCGCCACCTTCCCCGTTCCGCTCGATGCCGGCGTGCTGGTGCTGGCGCTGGTGGTGCTGCTGCTCATCGCCGGACGCCTCTACCCGCGGCTGGCCATGTGAGGTGACACCCAGGTGACGTCAGGCGACACGATCGACATCTCCGCGGGCGCGGCCATCCCCCGGGAGACCGCGGGGCCGCGTCCCGCCTCCGGCCCGGATGCCGCGCCCCCCACGGAGCGCCGGCGGTCCCGGCGGCAGGACCCCAACTACCGCTGGGTCGCGCTCTCCAACACCACGCTCGGCGTGCTCATGTCGGCGATCGACGCCTCGATCGTCATCATCTCGCTGCCGGCGATCTTCAACGGGATCAAGGTCAACCCGCTCGACCCGGGGAGCACGAGCTACCTGCTCTGGGTCATGATGGGGTACCTGCTGGTCACCGCGGTGCTGGTGGTGGCGTTCGGCCGCCTGGGCGACATGTTCGGCCGGGTCCGGATGTACAACGCCGGGTTCGCGATCTTCACCGCCGGGTCCCTGCTGCTGGCCGCCACGCCCTTCACCGGGTCCGCGGGCGCCATCTGGATCATCGGGATGCGCTTCGTCCAGGCCATCGGCGGCGCCTTCCTCTTCGCCAACGCACAGGCGATCCTCACCGACGCGTTCCCGCCGCAGCAGCGCGGGCTCGCCTTCGGCATCAACGGCGTCTCGTTCCTGGCCGGGCAGTTCGTCGGACTGGTGGCGGGAGGGATCCTGGCCGCCATCAACTGGCGGCTCGTCTTCTTCGTGAGCGTCCCGGTCGGCCTCGCGGGCACCATCTGGGCCTACCTTCGCCTGGAGGAGCTCGGGACGGTCAGCCGCTCGCGCATCGACTGGCCCGGCAACCTCACCTTCGCCGTCGGGCTGACCGCCCTCCTGATCGGCATCACCTATGGCATCCAGCCGTACGGCAACCAGACCATGGGCTGGACCAACCCCTTCGTGATCGCGATGATCGCGGGCGGCCTGGCCCTGCTCGTCGCCTTCCTCTGGATCGAGCGCCGCGCCGCGCAGCCGCTCTTCGACCTGGACCTCTTCCGCATCCGTGCCTTCAGCGCGGGGAACCTGGCGGGCTTCCTGGCCTCCCTCGGCCGGGGCGGGCTCTCCTTCATGCTGGTCATCTGGCTGCAGGGCGTCTGGCTCCCGCTCCACGGGTATGCCTTCGCCGACACGCCACTCTGGGCCGGCATCTACATGCTCCCGCTCACGCTGGGGTCGCTGCTCTTCGGCCCGCTCTCCGGGATCCTCTCCGACCGGTTCGGCGCCCGGCCGTTCGCCACCGGGGGGATGCTGGTCGCGGCCGTCTCCTTCGTGGGGCTGGCCATGCTGCCGGTGAACTTCCCCTACTGGGCCTTCGCGCTCCTGCTCGTGGTGAGCGGCATGGGCGCCGGCCTCTTCATGTCGCCGAACATGGCCGGCATCATGAACAGCGTGCCGGCCCACCAGCGAGGCGCCGCGGCCGGGATGCGCACCACGTTCCAGAACTCCGCGATGGTGCTCTCGATCGGCGTCTTCTTCTCGCTCATGATCGCCGGCCTGGCTGCCTCGCTCCCCTCCACCCTGTACCGAGGCCTCACGCAGAACGGCGTGCCGGCCGCCGTCGCCGCGCAGATCTCCCACCTGCCGCCGGTGGCCAGCCTCTTCGCGGCGCTCCTGGGCTACAACCCGATGGCCAGCCTGCTCCCCGCGTCGGTCCTGCACTCGCTGCCCGCGGGACGGGCGGCGGTCCTGACCGGCAAGGTCTTCTTCCCGCAGCTGATCTCGGCGCCGCTGCAGCAGGGCCTGGCGATCGTCTTCATCGCTGCGGCGATCATGGCCGTGGTGGCCGCCTGGGCCTCCTGGATGCGGGGCGGACGCTACGTCCACGACGAGCACGGCGTGCCGGCACCCGGTGCGATCCCGGCCGGCGGCACGGCCTCCGGGGTCGCGATCGCGGAGATGGCGGAGCAGCGGCCCATGCTCGAGGAACGTCGCGGGGGCCGGCCCTGACGATCTCGGCATGATCGGGCAGGATTCCAGGATGCGTCCAGTGGCCAGGCGCTCCGCCGCCGTGCGGGGGATACCCGGATGATGGGGCCGATGGCCGGCGGCGGCTGGCACCTCATGCGCTCCTTCCGCCGCGACGACAGCGTGCGCTCCCAGCAGCTGTCGGAGGGGCTGATCGGCCGGATCTTCCGGTTCGCGGCCCCCTACCGGCGCATGCTCGGCGTCTTCCTGGTGCTGATCGTGGTCGACGCCGCGATCGGCGCGGCCAACCCGCTCATCTACCGGGCGATCATCGACGACGGGATCCTCCCCAAGCGGTCCGGCGTCGTCGTCGAGCTCGCGCTCCTGCTGGCCGGCCTCGCCGTCCTGGACGCGGGGCTGTCGCTGGCCGAGCGCTGGATCTCCGCGCGCGTGGGCGAGGGGCTGATCTTCGACATGCGGACGAAGGTCTTCGCCCACTTCCAGAAGATGCCCGTCGCCTTCTTCACCCGGACGCAGACCGGCGCGCTCGTCAGCCGGCTCAACAACGACGTCCTCGACGCCCAGAGCGCGTTCACCAACACCCTCTCGTCGGTGGTGGGGAACGTGATCGGCGTCGCGGTCACCCTGGTCGCCATGTTCGTGCTGAGCTGGCAGATCACGCTGCTGGCGCTCGCGCTCTTCCCGATCTTCGTGCTGCCGGCCCGCTGGGTGGGCCGCCGCATCCAGGCGATCACGCGGGAGAGCTACAACCTCAACGCGCGCATGACGTCGATGATGACCGAGCGCTTCAACGTCGCCGGTGCGCTGCTGGTGCGCCTCTTCGGCCAGCCGCTGCGCGAGATCCACAGCTTCGAGGAGAAGGCCGGGCGGGTCCGCGACATCGGCGTGACCCAGGCGATGTACACCACTGTCTTCATGGCGTCGCTGCTGCTCACCGCCTCGCTGGCCACTGCGCTGGTCTACGGATGGGGCGGCCTCCTGGCGACCAGCGGCGCGCTCCAGGTGGGGACCGTGGTCGCGCTGACCGCGTACCTGAACCGGCTCTACGGCCCCCTCACCGCGCTGTCCAACGTGCAGGTCAACGTGATGACCGCGCTGGTCTCGTTCGACCGGATCTTCGAGGTGCTGGACCTGCGCCCGCTCGTGGCCGAGCGCCCGGACCCGGTGGAGATCCCGCGCGGACCGGCCAGCATCGAGTTCGACCACGTCGACTTCAGTTACCCGACCGCCGAGGAGGTGTCCCTGGCGTCGCTCGAGTCGGTGGCGGTCCTCGACCAGGCGCCGTCCAGCCAGGTGCTGCACGACGTCTCGTTCACCGCGCACCCCGGCGAGCTGGTGGCGCTGGTGGGCCCGTCGGGCGCCGGCAAGACCACGATCAGCCACCTGGTCCCGCGCCTCTACGACGTGCGCGCCGGCGCCGTCCGGATCAACGGCATCGACGTGCGCGACGCCAGCCTCGAGTCGCTGCACCGCGTCATCGGCGTGGTCACGCAGGACGCGCACCTCTTCCACGACACCATCCGGGCCAACCTGCTCTACGCCAGGCCCGGCGCGTCCGACCAGGAGCTGGTCGACGCACTGCGTGCCGCCCAGATCCTGCCGCTCGTGGAATCGCTCCCGGACGGCCTGGAGACGGTGGTGGGCGACCGGGGATACCGGCTGTCCGGCGGCGAGAAGCAGCGCATCGCCATCGCGCGCCTCCTGCTCAAGGCGCCGGACATCGTGGTGCTGGACGAGGCCACCGCGCACCTCGACTCCGAGTCGGAGGCGGCGCTGCAGCTCGCGCTCCGGAGCGCCCTCGCCGGCCGCACGTCGATCGTGATCGCGCACCGCCTGTCCACGATCCTGGACGCGGACCAGATCCTCGTCGTGGTGGACGGCCGGATCGTGGAGCGCGGCACCCACGCGGACCTGCTCGCCCGCGACGGGACGTACGCGGAGCTGTACCGCACGCAGTTCGAGCGGCAGGCGGTCCTGGAGCCGGTCGAGGATCCGGCGGAGGTCGCCGCCGCCAGCTGACACGCGCCGGGGGCCGGCCCGGCACCCACGCTCGGCCGCGGCAGAGCGAACGCGCCGACGACGCCTGCGCCGATCGCCTACAGTCGGCCCACGCATGTCGGCCCAGGCACTCCCCTCCGGCACCTCCGCATCGCTGGCGGCCTCGCGCAGGCGACTCCTCGTGGAGTCGGCCGGGATCGCGATCTCGTCGGGTGGGTTCGGGCTGGTCTACGGGCTGGCCGCGCGCCACGCCGGCTTCAGCCCGGTGGAGGCCGTTGCCATGAGCGTGCTGGTCTTCGCCGGCGCCTCCCAGTTCGCGGCCGTGGGGCTGGTCTCGGGCGGCCTCGCCTGGCCGGGCGTGGTGCTGGTCACCGCGCTCCTCAACGCCCGGCATCTCCTCTACTCGGCCGCGCTGGCCCCCTGGCTTCGCCACCTGGGACGTGGCCGTCGCGCCGCCATGGCGTACGTGCTGACCGACGAGTCCTTCGCGCTCTCGATCGCGCACTTCCAGCGGATCGGGCACGACGACGAGGTCGGGTACTGGATCGGCGCGATCGCGTCCACCTGGATCCCCTGGAACGTCATGACGCTGGTGGGCGCGGCGCTCGGCGGGGAGGTGGCCGACCCGAGCCGCTTCGGCCTCGACGTGGTCTTCCCGGCGGCGATGGCCGGCCTCGCGGTGGGGCTCGTGACGGGGCGGCGGGAGCTCGTGGCCGCGGTTGCCGGGGCCGGCGTGGCGGTGCCGCTCGGGCTGGCCATCGGTCCCACGGCGGGCATCGTGGCGGGAGGCCTGGTCGGCCCCCTCGCCGGCATGCTGGCGGGACCCCGGCCCGCCGCCGAAGCAGGGCCCGGCCCGCGCGCCACCCTGCTCGACGACGCGCGCGCGGCCGTGGACCCGCCGGACGAGGCGGGCCTGCCATGACCGTCGGCCTGGTCGCCCTCGCCGCGCTGATGGGCGCCGTGACGTATCCCTCGAGGGCGACCCCCCTGCTGGCGCCCTGGGTCGAGCGGCTGCCCGCGGGGGCGCGGCTCTACCTGCGCCTGGTGGGGCCGGCGGTCCTCTCGGCGCTTGCCGCGGCCGACGTCATGGTGGGCACGGCGGGCGGGCACCCCGTGTTCCACGTGGGGATCGAGTGGCTCGCCGTGGCCGCCTCGGTGATCCTGGTGGCCTGGCGGCGGAACCTCTTCCTCGGACTGATCGTGGGGGTGGTGCTGGTCGCGGGGGCGCGCGCGCTCGGCCTGGCCTGAGGCCCCGGCCGGCATCGCCGCCGTCGTTCCTCATCCCCCATCGCATCCGCCGTCGCGTCACGCCGACGCCGCGCGGCGGGGGCCCCGCCGCTCGCCGGGTCGCGCGGATCTCGCCGGAGGCGCGATCAGCAGCGCGGGATCGGGCACCGGCGCCTGCCGGGCGAAGATGTCGCAGAAGAGATCGATCAGCGCGGGGTCGAACTGCACGCCGGCGTGCCGGCGCAGCTCGGCGACCGCCTCCTCGTGGCCCACTGCCCGCCGGTAAGGTCGGTCGTGGATCATCGCGTCGTAGGCGTCGGCGATCGCCACGATCCGCGCGCCGAGCGGGATGTCGTTGCCGCGCAGCCCGTACGGGTACCCCTGGCCGGAGAAGCGCTCGTGGTGGTGGAGGATGATCGCCCCGGCGTCGCGCACGGCCGCCACCTGGTCGATGATGACCTGCCCGACGCGGGGATGCTGGACCACCGACTGCCACTCGTCGGTGGTGAGCGGGCCGGGCTTCTCGAGGATCTGCTCCGGCACCGCGACCTTGCCGATGTCGTGCAGCAGGGATGCCACGCGGATCCGCTCGACCTCCTGCTCCGGCAGCCCGAGCTCGCGCGCGAGCCGGACCGCGATCGCGGCGATCATCGACGAGGGCTTGCCGCGGTAGTGCGGCAGCGGCGAGACCGCGGCCGAGAGCGCAGCCTCCGCCGCACGCCGTGCCGTGTCGCCCACCTCGGTGGCGCGTGCCCGTCCCGCCGGCGAGATGGGCGCGCGCGGGATGCGCGCATCCTCGTCGGGCTCGCTGAAGACGTACGTCTGGTTCCGGCCGAGCGACTTCGCCGAGTACATCGCGGCATCCGCGTCCCGGATCAGCTCCTCCACCCGGAGCCGCGGCCCCCGGCCGCCCGCGATCCCGATGCTGACGGTCACCGCGAAGTCGGTGCCGTCCCCGGCGTCGAACCGCGCGCCCATGATCAGCAGGCGCAGCTTCTCCGCCACGGCCGCCGCCTCCTCCGCGGTGGTCTCCGGGAGGATCGCGATGAACTCCTCGCCGCCGTAGCGGCCGGCGAAGTCGATCGCCCGCAGGTTCTGCCGGAAGACGTCGGCCACACCACAGAGGACCGCGTCGCCGACGGCGTGTCCGTACGTGTCGTTGACGGCCTTGAAGTGGTCCAGGTCGAGGAAGGCGACCGCGAGCGGCCGCCCGTACCGGGACGCCCGATCCACCTCCCCGAAGAGCTGGGCGAGGATGGAGGGTCGGTTGGGCAGCCGGGTGAGGCGGTCGGTGGCCGCCGCCGCCTGGGCCGTCCTGAACGCCTCCGCGAGATCGCCGAGCCCACGGGCGGCCGGCGCCAGCAGCCCGAACCGGCCGGGCGGCGGCACCGCCGCCATCGAGCCGTCCGCGATCCGCACGAGCTCGCGCCGGAGGGCCCGTGCCGTGGCGCCCGCCGACGCCGCCGTGGCCGCCACGCCGACCAGGGCGCCGATGGCCGCGAAGGCGAGTACCAGTGCCACGGCCACGCCGCCGCCGGTGAGGAGCACCGCGATGGAGATCCCCCCGAGCAGGAGCGCGGGCAGAAGGGGGGCGCCCGCGAGCACACGCGACATGCCCCGCACCCTAGCGCCCGCAGGCGACGGCGAGCACCCGGCCGAAGGTACCGACGGGAGGCCGACGTGCGGGCCATGCGACCTTGCAGCCGGCCTGAAGCCGGCGGTCCGGGCGCGGGGCCGCGGAGTCGGCGGCACTCCCGTGGCCGGGTCCGACGGCCGCGGGAGACCTCGTTACACCTCCCGCGCGCCCCGTGTCGCTTTCTTCACCGGCACGGCACCATCCACTGAACACTCCGGGACGAACATCTGATCGACGGGCCCGGATGGGGCATCCGACCCGAAGGAGTGGTACCGATGCCAGACATGGAGCACACACTCGGCGAACTGCAGCAATCGAGCCGCGCGGCGATGCGACGCCGCCGGATGGCACGACCCGGGACCGAGGCATGGCGCCAGGCGGACGAGCTCGTGCACGAGATCGCCGCGGTCATGGGTGAGCTCGCGGCGCTGCTCGAGCGGCGCCAGTCCCGGCGGCTGCAGCCGGTCCGCGTCCGCACTCGCTGATCCCACGCGCTGACCCGACCGGCCCGCGCCCGCACGATCGGGCCGGCCTTCTCCACCCGCCAGCGGCCACCCGGGCGAGCGGGCTCGCGGTGCGGCGCTTCCGTGTAGAGTCCCGGCTGTCCCCCGCATGACACGCATCCGCGAGGAGCAGCCGTGGCCCTCCCGTCCCGCGCCCTCTCTCCCGCACCGCCGGATCCCATCCTGGGGCTGAGCGAGGCCGTCCGGTCGGATCCCCGCCCCTGGAAGCTGGACCTGTCCATCGGCATCTACGTCGACGAGTCGGGCGCCGTGCCGGTCATGGGCACGGTGCTGGAGGCCGAGCGCCGACTGGCGGAGCGATCCGACTCCAAGGGCTACCTCCCCATCGACGGCCGCCCCGCGTACGGCACCGCCATCCGCGACCTGCTCGTCGGTCCCGGCCACGAGATCGCCCGCTCCTCCCGCTCGGTGACCGTCCAGACGCCGGGCGGCACCGGTGCGCTCCGGGTGGCGGCGGACTTCCTGGTGCAGGCGGGGGCGAACCGCACGGTCTGGCTGAGCGAGCCGACCTGGCCCAACCACCCGCAGCTCTTCTCCCTGGCGGGCTTCGAGGTGCGGAGCTATCCGTACCTGGACGACGCGGGGCGACGGCTGGACCTGGACCGCCTGCTGGGCGCCCTCCGTTCGGCGGGGCGAGGGGACGTGGTGGTGCTCCATGGTGCCTGCCACAACCCCTCGGGCGTGGACCCCGACGCCGGAGCGTGGCGGGCCATCGCCGATGTCGTCGAGGAGCGGTCGCTCCTGCCCATTGTCGATTTCGCCTACCAGGGGTTCGGGCGGGGCATCCGTGAGGACGCCGAGTGGGTCGACGGGCTCGCCCGGCCGGGACTCGAGTTCCTGGTCTGCTCGAGCTGCTCGAAGAACTTCACCCTGTACAACGAGCGGGTGGGGGCGCTCACCCTGGTCGCGGCCGACGCCGCCCGCGCCGCGGCGGCGCTGGGCCACCTCAAGATCGCGATCCGCGCGAACTACTCCAACCCGCCGTCGCACGGCGCCGACGTCGTGGAGAGCATCCTGCGCGATCCGCCGCTGCGCGGTCGCTGGGAGGGCGAACTGGCGGCGATGCGGGGGCGAATCCGGGACAACCGGGCCGCCCTCGTCGACGCCCTCGGTTCGGCCGGGCCGGCCGGCGACTGGGAGCCACTGCGCTCCCAGCGCGGGATGTTCGCCCTCCTGGGGCTGAACGGCGGCCAGGTCGCGCGGCTGCGCGACGAGTTCGCGATCTACGCGGTGGCCGGCGGTCGGATCAACGTGGCCGGGCTCACGCCCTCCGGTCTTCCCCGGCTGGTCGAGGCACTCCGGGCGGTGACGGCCGACTGACCCACCGGCCCGTCCGCCGGCGAGCCTCCCCAACCCGTCGACTACCCCTTCGGGTAGAGCCGATCCGGTGCAAGGTCGCGTGGAAACCTGCCACCCGGCCGCTCGCGGGGACGACGCCGCGGGCCGATCATGCCCGGCATGATCGAAGTCCAGTCCATCGGCATCGCATCCGCGGCGACCGTCCACCTGCGGCTCGTCCAGCGGGTCGCTCCCCACGCCATCGCCGGGGTGCCCGCGGTGATCGGCGCAGAGGAGCTGCCGTGGCTGGGCGATCGCGTGCACGACGCATCGGCGACGGCCGAGCTGGCGCGCGGCCTGCGGCGCTTCCAGGCCGACCTGGGGCTGCCGGCGGGTCCCGGGGCCTCACGGCCGGTCTTCCGCAAGGCCGCGTACGTCGACCTGGGACGGCCCGTGCAGCTGCCCGGCGGGTGGCACGTGGAGATCGGCTGGCGCGCCGCGTCCCTCGCGCCCCTCTTCCCCGTGTTCGGCGGCCAGCTCACGATCAGCGGCGACTCGATCGTCCTGGAGGGCGAATACGCACCGCCCGGCGGCGATCTCGGCGTGGCCGTGGACCGTGCCCTCCTGAACATCGCCGCCCGCAAGACCGCGGTCTGGCTGCTCCGCGTCATCGCGGACGCGCTCGACGATCCCGCGACGGCAGACTGACCGTCCCGCCCGTTCCGGCTCAGCCGGCCGGCTCGCTCCCGCTCAGCCGTTGCCCCGCAGCGAGGCAAGCGTGTCCGCGCTGCCCGACACGATCAGCGTCTCTCCGGGCGCGAGGCGGCGCTCCGGACCGGGATTGGCGGCGTAGCCGCCTCCCTCGCGCACCACGGCCAGGGTGAAGATCCCCCGGTCCCGCAGCTCGCCGACGGTGCAGCCGGCGATCGAATCACCATCGCGCGCCGTGACCTCCTCCAGCGAGAAGGCGAGCTCGCCGTGGGAGAGCGCGGCGTCGATGTAGTCGACCACTCGCGGCCGCATGGCGAGGCTGGCGATGCGGTGCCCGGCCATGGTGTAGGGCGAGACCACCCGGTCCGCGCCCGCCTGCGCGAGCTTGGCCTCCGATCCGGCCGCGTTGGCCCGCCCCACGACGAAGAGGCCGCGGTTGATCGCCCGCGCCGAGAGGATCACGTAGACGTTGTTCGCGTCGGAGTCGATCGTGGTGATCAGGCCGCGCGCCCGCTCGATCCCGGCCGCGTGCAGGGTGGCGTCGTTGGTGGCGTCCCCCTCGACCACCAGGAACCCGTCGGCGCGCGCCCGGTCGAGCGAGGCCGGCAGGATGTCGATGACCACCACCGCCTCGCCGTCGTGGCGCAGCTCGCGCGCCACCGTCGATCCGACCCGGCCATACCCGCAGAGCACGAAGTGCCCGCGCAGCGCCTCCACGGTCCGCGCCATCCGTCGAGCCTCCCGCTCCCCGCTGGTCGCGTCCACCACCAGCGACTCCGCCACGATCCCCACGAACCCGAACAGCAGGGCCACGCCCACCACCGCGAGCAGCACGGTCCACACGCGACCCGCGACATCGAGCGGGCCGACTTCCCGGAAGCCCACCGTGGTGACCGTGATGGCCGTCATGTAGAAGGCATCGAACGGCGACCAGCCCTCGATCACGACGTAGCCCAGGGTGCCCACCAGGAAGACGGCCACGACCATCGCGAGCCAGCGGCGCAGGTGGGAGCGCCCGAATGGGGCGGCGAGCGGCGGTCGTCGTCGAGTTGACGCGATCGGGTCCGGATGACCGCCCATCGGCCGGATTCTACGGTCCCGGGGGAGCCAGGCCGGGCACGCCGACGTCGGCGGCCGCCTGCCCGAGCAGGCCCAGCGCGGCCAGCTCGGCGCGCAGCTGCCGCGCGCTCTCGAACCGGATCCCGACCATGCCAAGCGAGCGGGCAACCTGCACGTTCGCCTCGGTGTCGTCGATGTACGCCGTGGCCGCCGGGCGCAGTCCATGGCGATCCAGCAGCAGGCGGAAGATCGCCGGATCGGGCTTGACCATGCCCACCTCGCCCGAGATGACGACGTCGCGGAACCAGCCCAGGAACGGGTAGCGCGCCCGGGCGACGGGGAACTTCCCGGCCGACCAGTTGCTCAGGGCGTAGACGGGCACGCCGGCGGCGCTCAGGTCGCGCAGGACCTCCACGCTCCCGTCGATCGGGCCTCCGAGCATCTCCTCCCAGCGCTCGTCGTACGCGACGATCAGGTCGCGCGCCTCGGGGTGCCGCTCCACGAGCTCGGCGATGGCGTCCGGCCAGGGCCGCCCGGCGTCCTGCCGGGCGTTCCACTCCGGGGTGCACACCTCGGCGAGGAACCGCTCCATGGCCGCGGCGTCTCCGCCGAAGACGCGGCGGTAGAGGTGGCGCGGGTTCCAGTCGATCAGCACGCCACCCAGGTCGAAGACGACCGCGGACACCGCGCGGGGCACCGCGGCGGGCGCCCCGCGGGCCAGCGCGCCGTCCACCCGGTGGGTGACCGCCACCGGGCGCCTGGCCCCGGGATCCTCGCCGGGTGGGCGGCGGGAGGCTGTCACGGGCCCGTCCCCTCGCCGGGTGGCAGCACCAGCGTCCGGTGCAGGTGCTCGAGCGTGGCCCCGGGGTCGTCGGTCAGGCCGGTGTGGATCTCGGAGCGCTGCACGATCGTGCTGCTGGGCGACGAGAGCCAGTGGAAACGCTCCGGCCGGGCGAGGCGGGCGATGGGCCCCGCGGTGCGGTCTCCCGACGCAACCCGCAGGATCGCATCCAGCTGCGCCCGGACCGCGACCGGGTCACAGTCCGGTGCCAGGACGGCGAGGCGTGCCTCGTCCAGGTGGACGCGGGCCCCGAGGAACCGTCGCGAGCGGCACCAGAGCAGGATCCCCGCGTTGATGCACTCCCCGCGCTCCACGTGGGGCACCACCCGCAGGATCGTGTAGACGAACGGGCTACGCGGCGAGCCTGGCACGCTCCGCCTCCTCGACGAACGCCCGCGGTGCCGCCAGCCGGCGGCACAGGTAGTCGAGATAGGCCCGGCGGTGGCTCTCCGGGTCGGGCAGCCCGGGCTCGCCGGCCAGCCAGTCGTCCGGGATCTCCGCCAGGATCGCCCGGAACAGCTCCCGGCCCAGGACGGGCGCGAGGCGCGCGTCGGCGTCCGACAGCGAGGCGGCGAAGGGCAGCAGCACGTGGTCGCGGCTCTGCGGGAAGGGGCGGAGCGCATGCTCGGCCGCGTTCCGCCATCCGTGATGGACGTAGAGCGCCGACCCGTGGTCGATCAGCCAGAGCCGCCGGTGCCAGACCAGCAGGTTCGTGTTGCGCGCGGAGCGGTCCACGTTCGTCACCAGCGCGTCGAACCAGACGACGTCCGCGGCGAGGCCCGGATCCGGCCGGAACCCTGCGGCAGGATCGAAGCCAAGCGCACCGGGCAGGAAGTCCAGGCCCACGTTGCGCCCGGCGCTCCGGGCCAGCAGCTCCTGGATCTCCGGGTCGGGCTCGGCGCTCGCCAGCTCCGGGTCGAGCTCCACGAACACGATGTCGGGGACGAGCAGCCCGAGGGCGCGGCCGATCTCGCCGGCGACCAGCTCCGCCACCAGCGCCTTCGTGCCGTGGCCCGCGCCCCGGAACTTGACCACGTACAGACCATCGTCGTCGGCCTCGACGATGGCCGGCAACGACCCGCCCTCCCGCAGCGGGGCGACGTAGCGCGTGGCGGTCACGGTGCGCATGATCGGCCAGTGTAGGGGGCCGGACGACGGTCCCGCCCGGCCTGCCGGCGGAGCCCTCTCGCCCGGCTACGCGCCGGACGAGGCGCCCTCCCCCGCGTCCAGGCGGATCGCGAGCTCGCGGATCTTCCCCGCGCGGGCCTCGGGCTCGAGCGGGGCAAGCGCCAGCCCCACCAGGAACGCGGTGATCGGCGCCGCGATCCGCTCGCTGCGGTGGGCGGCCACCCGGGTCAGGTCGAGCAGCGCGCGCTGCTCATCGCGCGTGATCCGGGCGGATTCGAGGCCCGGGACCGCCTGCAGGAGTGCCACCCACGCGTCCAGGTTGAGGCCCTGCGTCTCCGAGGTTCCGTCCATCCGTGCCGCTTCCCCCGTGACTCGCTGCGGGCACGATCGCCCTGCCGGCTCACGGTACCGCGTCTGCGCTCCCGGGGCAGGCGGACGGGCAGGAGGGCGAGGGAAGGCGGGGATATGCAGATAGGGCTATAGTCGAATGCACCGGTCGCCCCTCCGGCGCCGGCACCGAGCCGAGTACCCGCTCAGGCCACGCATCCCGAGGCAGCATGGTGTTGACCAGGCTCCCCTCGCCGAGCCGGGAAGTCGTCGAGACTCGGACGCTCGCCGTCCGCGGGACCGCCGTGTCCCGGCGCCCCGACACGATCGCCGGCGAGGAACCGATGGAGATCCGGGCGGCAGGGCCGGGGCAGGAGCCCGTCTCCATCGCGGTCACCATGCGGACGCCGGGCCGCGACGAGGAGCTCGCCGTTGGCTTCCTGTGCACCGAGGGCCTGGTCGGCCCTGGGGACGTGGCCGGCATCGAACTCGGCGACCCGGGCACCGTGGCCCGGCCGGACAACGTGATCACGGTCCGGCTCGCCCGGCCGCTGGATCCCGCCCTGGTCACGAGCCGCAACTTCGCCGCGACCGCCAGCTGCGGGATCTGCGGCAAGGCCTCGCTGGACGCCGTGCAGACGCGGTGCCCGATCCTGCCGGCCGGATCGCCGGTGACCCGCACCACCCTGCTGCGCCTGCCGGTGGCGCTCCGCTCGGCACAGCCCGTCTTCGACGCGACCGGCGGCCTCCACGCGGCCGGTCTCTTCGACCCGTCCGGGGACCTGCTGGCCGTGCGCGAGGACGTGGGCCGCCACAACGCGCTTGACAAGCTGGTCGGCGCGATGCTGCTTGACGGCCGCCTGCCACTCCACCGCTCCGTCCTGATGGTGTCGGGGCGGGTCAGCTTCGAGATCGTCCAGAAGGCCGCCATGGCCGGCATCCCCGTCACCTGCGCCGTGTCGGCGCCGACCGACCTCGCCGTCGAGGCCGCCGACCGGCTGGGGATGACGCTGGTCGGCTTCCTCAGGGGCGACGGCTTCAACGTCTACGCGCATCCCGAGCGCATCGAGCTGGAGGTCTGACATGACCGTCCATCCGTCGTCGGATCAACCGCGCGCGCACCTGCCGGTGCACGTGCCGAAGCGACCCCGGCTGGTCGCGCCGGAGCTGTGGGCAGGCTGGAAACCGAACGGGATCGGAGAGCTGAAGCCGAATCACTACCGGGAGATCGCCGAGACCGTCTGGGACAACCGGCGTGCCCTGCCCTACGCGCTGCGCATCCTGCGCGAGGGCGTCTGCGACGGCTGCGCGCTGGGGGTGAGCGGCTTCCACGACTGGACCATCGACAGCGTCCACCTGTGCACCACGCGCCTGAGCCTGCTCAAGTACAACACGGCGCGCCCCTTCGACCACGACCGCCTGTCGGACGTCGCCCCGCTGCGGGCCATGAGCGGGGCCGAGCTGCGCGACATGGGCCGGCTCGCCTATCCGATGCTCCGGCGCCGCGGCGAGCCGGGCTTCCGGCGCGTCACGTGGGACCAGGCGCTCGACCTGGTGGCGGGCCGGATCCGGGCCACCACCCCGGATCGGCTGGCCTTCTACCTGACCAGTCGCGGGATCACCAACGAGGTCTACTACGTCGCCCAGAAGGTGGCCCGGTTCCTGGGCACCAACAACATCGACAACGCGGCCCGCGTCTGTCACGCCCCCTCGACGGCCGGCCTGAAGCACGCGCTGGGGGTGGGCGCCACCACCATCTCCTACAGCGACGTCCTGCAGAGCGACCTGGTGGTCATCTTCGGGGCGGACGTGGCGAACGCGCAGCCCGTCTTCATGAAGTACCTCTACCTGGCGCGCAAGGGCGGCACGAAGGTCGCCATGGTCAACCCCTACCGCGAACCCGGGATGGAGCGGTACTGGGTCCCGTCCAACGTCGAGAGCGCGATCTTCGGCACCCGCATGACCGACGAGTGGTTCGAGGTCGACACCGGCGGCGACATGGCCTTCATCAACGGCGTCCTCAAGGTGCTGATCGCGGAGGGCGGCGTCGACGAGCGGTTCATCGCCGACCACGCGGCGGGCTTCGAGGAGCTGCGCGCCTCGCTGGACCGGCAGTCCTTCGAGGACCTGGAGCGGGCCAGCGGCGCATCCCGGGAGGAGATGGCGCGCTTCGCGCGGATGTACGCCTCCGCCCGCAGCGCCGTGCTCGTCTGGGCAATGGGGATCACCCAGCACGTCTGCGGCAGCGACAACGTCCGCGCCATGGTCAACCTGGCGCTGGCGCGCGGCAACGTGGGCCGCGTGGGGGCCGGGCTGATGCCGATGCGCGGGCACTCGGGCGTGCAGGGCGGCGCGGAGATGGGCGCCTACACCACGGTCCTGCCGGGCGCCGTGCCCATCACGCCGGCGAGCGCGGCCGCGCTCTCCGCCCAGTACGGCTTCGAGATCCGCGGGGAGCGCGGGCTCTCGGCCGCCGAGATGGTGGAGGCCGGCGGACGCGGCGAGATCGACGTCCTCTACTCGAGCGGCGGCAACTTCCTGGACGTGCTCCCCGACCCCGCCGAGGTCGCCCGGGACCTCGAGCGAGTGCCGCTGCGGGTCCACCAGGACATCGTGGTCAGCTCCCAGATGCTCCTCGACGGCGAGGAGGTCCTCCTCCTGCCGGCGCGCACCCGCTACGAGCAGCCGGGCGGCGGCACCGAGACGACCACCGAGCGCCGCATCCTGTTCAGCCCCCGGATCCGGGGGCCACGCGTGGGCGAGGCCCGGAGCGAGTGGGAGATCCTGGTCGACCTGGCGAAGCGGGTGGACCCGGAGCGGGCACACCTGGTCGACTTCCGCACCGGCCAGCAGGTCCGCGACGAGATCGCGCGGGTCATCCCCTCGTACGCGGGGATCGAGAAGCTGCGCAGGGCGGGTGACCAGGTCCAGTGGGGCGGCGAGCGGCTGTGCGACGGCTGGGTCTTCCCGACACCGGACGGGAAGGCGCACTTCGACCCCGTGGAACCGCCGGAACTGGCGATCCCGGAGGGACGGTTCCGCCTCTCCACTCGGCGCGGCAAGCAGTTCAACTCGATGGTGTTCAAGAAGCGGGATCCGCTCACCGGGGCGCATCGCGACGCCCTCTTCATGAGCCGCGACGACGCGGCCGCGCTGGGGCTCGCCGAGGGCGATCCGGTGCTCGTGCGCTCCGACGACGGCGAGGTGCATGCGCGGGTGCAGCTCGCAGCGATCAAGCCCCGCAACGTCCAGATGTTCTTCCCGGAGGCCAACCCGCTGATCCGCTCCGGGCGGCGCGACCCGGTGGCACTGGTGCCCGACTACAACGCGACGGTGGAGATCCTCCCGCCGGCGGCGGCCGCCAGGCAGACCATCCGGGACCAGGCGGAGGCCGAACGGGGCAGCGCGGCCGCGCGCTGACGGAGGGGCGGCGTCGCCGGCCGCTGACCGGGGGTCGCCGGCCGCTGACCGGGCTGCGCGGCCGCGCGCTGGCGGTGGCGGCGCTACGCTTGGCGGCGTGGCGACGCTCCTGCTCAAGCTGATCCTGACACCGAGCCTGATCGGCGCGGCGACGCTCGCCGCCAGGCGCTGGGGGCCCGCCGTGGGCGGCTGGCTGGTCGGGCTCCCGCTCACCTCCGGTCCGCTCGCGTTCTTCCTCGCCCTCGACCACGGCCGGGCCTTCGCCGTGTCGGCTTCGATCGGGTCGATCGCCGGCGCCGCGGCCGAGGCCGGCTTCTGCCTGGCCTACGCGGCCGTCGGGCACCGCGTCTCCTGGCCGCTGGCGCTCGTCGCCGGATCGCTCGGGTACGTGGCCGCCTCCCTCGCCATCCAGCCGGCCCTGCTCCTGCCGCTCGCGGGAGAGCTCCTCGTGGTGGGGCTCGTGCTCGGCCTCTCGCTGCGCCTGATCCCGTCCTCGCGCCTGCCGCGCGGCGGTGCCGAACACCCGGCATGGGATCTTCCCGCGCGCATGATCGTGGGGACCGCGATCGTCATCGCCCTGGCCGCCGCGGCGCCGGCGCTGGGCCCGCACGCCACCGGGCTCATCGCGGCGTTCCCCGTCTATGCCGCCGTGCTGGCCGGCTTCACCCACCACCTGGAGGGGCCCGAGCAGGCGATGGACGTCCTCCGCGGGCTCCTGGTGGGACTCTTCGCCTTCTCCGGGTTCTTCGCCGTGATCAACCTCTCACTGCTCCCGCTCGGCATCGCGGCGTCCTTCGGGGCGGCCGTGGCGGCGGCGCTGCTGATCCAGGGGGCCACGCTCTCGGCGCGCTGGGTGGGACCGCGTGCCCCGCAGGCCAGCTGACCGCGGGCGGCGGCGGGATCAGGCAAGGTCGACGTAGCGTCGCCGACTCCCGCAGGGCCGCCTCGGGCCATCGCCGCCGGGGCGGCGGGCGGATCAGGCACTCCCGGAGATAGCGCCGTCCAGCGACGCCGCGGGCGTCCTGCGCAGCACCGACAGGGCGACCAGCTGGATCACCACCACGGTGCCGATGGCGGCACCGAAGGCGATCGCCACCCCGAAGCGCTGCACGGAGGCACTGACCACGGCCAGGAACGCGGCCGTCCCGAACAGGCCGGTCAGGATCCCTCGCAGCACCCCGATGGCCGTCTCCGCGCCGTCCCGCCGGTGCGTGAAGATCGCCAGCACGGTGGCGATGACGGGGAGCATCGCAAGCAGGCCGCTGGTCCTGGAGCCGAGCGCGGGCGCGGCCGCCGTGAGGGCGAGGACCACGGTGGTGCCGATCACCACCCGGACCGGCAGGTCCCAGCCGGGCAGGGTGGCGCCACCCGCCCTTGTCGAGCCCGCCGGCATCAGGCGCAGTGCCGCCGCCAGGATCGCGGTCACCAGCAGGAAGACCACGCCGA
This sequence comes from Chloroflexota bacterium, assembly GCA_021785115.1. The sequence goes on from JAJYGO010000216.1 coordinate 21,035, forward strand.
CCGGCAGCGCGAGCGCGGGTTGCAGCACGATCGCCGCCGCGAGCCACCCGATCCCGGCCGCCACGATCGCCGAGGGCCATCCGGAGCGGGTGGCCACCAGGGCATAGGCGAGGCAGAAGGCGACGATCGCGATGTTCCCCGCCACCGACGCCTCGGCTGCTGACGCGGCGAACGAGGTGCCGCGGTCGAGTGCCAGGTAGAGCGCCACGGGCCCCGAGGTGAGCGGCAGCGACACCATCCATCCGCCGATCAGGGGGCCCCAGCGCCGCGCACCGACGCTGGCCCCACCGATGAGGAGGGGGGTGAGCACGAGCTTCAGGGCGAGCAGGATCACGAACGCGCAGCGTACGCGTTCACGAACCTGCGCGGGTCACAGGCAGCGCAGGACGGGTCACGTCCGCCCCGTCGCGCAGTCAGCCCGGGAAGGGAGATCGTGCCCCGTCGGCCGGACTACGCCGCGGCGGTCTCCCAGGTGGGCACGGGACCCTCGCTCGCCGGGACGCCGGTCACCGACGGCACCGGGGGATGGAAGAGCCCGACCGCGAGCCGCGCCAGCTCCTCCTCCTGGTCCGGCTCGAACTGGAGACCGACCTCGGCGCCATCGCGGCGGATCGCGGGCCGGCGCCGGACTGCGCACTCCAGGCGGATCACGTCGCGCTCCAGCTCGAGGGTGAGTGCCACCCGCGGCGGGATCTCGGGCGCGGGGGTCGGCAGCAGCACGCGTGCCCCGGTCACCGAGAGGTCCCGCACCTCGCACACCATGCCGTTCATCCGGGCCGCGACGCGGACCGGCAGGCGCGTGCTCGCCCGGCGGTTCCCGGCGAACCGGCTGGAACGCACGCGACCGATGGCCGCAAGCAGCAGCGCCTCGTTCATCGCCAGGAAGACGGCGGCACCGATGGCGGCCCACGGCACCGCGTAGTGCAGCGGGCCCACCCCGAGCAGCGACGCCGTGAACCATGCCATGCCGGCGGCGGACACCACGGCGAGGGCGGTGAGCAGGGACGGCACCGGCGTCCGGGCCCGGGCATCACCCCGACGACCCTTCGGGGTGACCTGGAACCGCGCGTGCACGTCGGGCGCAAGGATGGCCAGCGTGGCGGGGAGCACGGCCGGCATCCGCAGCACCTCGAAGAGGACGGACAGGACCGGCGGGTAGTGGCCGCGCGCCAGCAGGCGCAGGGCCACGAACTGCAGGGCGAGCGTGGCCAGGAAGAACGGCGCGTAGACGGCGCCGGGCGCCCTGATGGGCACGGCGCCGGTGGCGACCACGGCCAGCGGGATCAGCATGTACGCGAGCGTGCGCCAGGAGTCGAACCAGCCGAAGAGGGTGGTCAGGAAGGCCAGGCGCTGTCCTGCCGCGAGCCCGGGGCCGAGGAGCGGGTTCTCGCGGCGCAGCACCTGCATGGCGCCGCGCGCCCAGCGGTTGCGCTGCAGCAGGTAGGCGCCGGCGTCATCGGGCGCCAGCCCGCGTGCGAGCACCTCGTTGTGGTAGGCGCCGGTCCATCCGGCGCGGTACATGCGGATCGTGGTGTGGATGTCCTCGGTGACGCTGTCGGTGGCGACGCCGCCCACGGAGCGCAGCGCGGCAACGCGGAGCACGGCGCAGGTGCCGCACCAGAACGGCGCCGACCAGCGGGTCTTGGCCGGTGCGATCACGCGGTAGAAGACGGCCTCCTCGTTGAAGACCCGGCCGTTGCGCTGCCGTTCGTGCTCGAACGACTCCAGGTTGTAGAAGTCCTGCGGGGTCTGGACGAACGCGAGTCGCGAATCCCGGAAATACGGGAGCGTCGCCTCGAGGAACCGGGCCGTCGGCACGTGATCGGCGTCCAGGATGGCCACGAAGTCGGCGTCGATCTGCTCCAGCGCGTGGTTCACGTTCCCGGCCTTGGCGTGGCGATGCTCCGTGCGGGCCAGGTACCGGGCGCCCAACCGCTCGGCGAGCCGGCGGACCTCCTCGCGAGCGCCATCGTCGAGGACCCACGTCTGGTGCGCGGGCCGCAGCGCGACGGACGCCGCGATGGTCGGGAGGAGGATCTCCAGCGGCTCGTTGTAGGTGGGGATCAGGACCGCCACCCCCCAGGCATCGTCCGTGGCGGGCCGGGGCGGCGTGCCCGGGTCCACGTCCCAGAGGGCGACGGTGTAGAGGAGCAGGCCGATCGCGTTGTGCACCTCGACCAGGAAGAGCGGGATGGAGACCCACCACCAGGCCATGTCGATCGTCCCCGTGAGCCGCCAGGCGAGGTAGGCGGCGGTGACCGCGAGGGCCACCAGGGCCGTCCCACGAACCAGCGCCTTGCGGGCTCGCGTCTCCGGGGCCGGCAGGCCGCCATCGGGAAACGCCGGGTCGGGTCGCGGGCCGGTCGCGTGGGTCGAGGGATGCTCGTTCATCGGAGCGGAACGTAGTGAGCGGGGGCCCGCTCCCGCCATGGGACGTTCGTCGGGCCTGAGGATCCGTTGGTCCGGGGTCGCGGGCGTCACGACCCGCGGGGGCGGGCGGCCCCGGCGAGGTGGCGCGGATCTCAGCGCGCGGCCCGGATCTCAGCTCCCGGCGCGGACCGCGACGACTCCGTGCATGGTGCCGACGAGCACCAGGCCCTGCCAGAGCGTCGGCGAGGCGAAATGGGGGACGCTCCCGGTCCGCACCCGGGCCAGCGCATCGCCGGTGGCCGGGTCGAGCGCGAGCAGGTTGCCCCGCTCCAGGTCAAGGGCCCAGATCACACCCCCGCCCACCACCGGCGGTCCGTCGGCTCCCGATGTCGTGCGCCACTCGACGTGGATCGACCCGTCGGAGCCGATCCTGACGGCCCGGAGCCCGTCCGGGCAGGGGACGAAGACCGTGTCGGCGAGCCGCGCGGCACCGCCGAACCCGCGGCAGACGGGCGCGGACGACACCTGTCCCCCGATCCCGCCGAGCGCCCCCTGGCGCAGCACGTACCCGGTCCCGGCTTTCCCGCTGATGAACACCCAGCCGCCCGGCACCAGCACCGGCCCGAGCGATCCGAGATCGGCGTCGGAGGCGTTGTCCTGCGCCCAGGTCGCCGGGGCGAAGCGCGACAGGAGCAGCAGCGTGGGCGAGAGCTCGAGAACCGAGTCACTCCCGTCGTACGTGCCGGTGGAGCTGCCGTTTCCCACCGACACGTACACGTTGCCGGCTGCGTCCAGCGAGGGCCCGGCGGTGGCCCAGACGGCGCCTTCGCGCGCCACCGGGACCCGGTACGCGATCGTCGCGCCGCGCCCGCTGGTGGGCACGCCCACGACCTCGCCGCGGTAGGCGCCGCAGTCCCCGGCCAGACCGCCGAACCCGACGTACAGGTAGCCGTTGCCCACGGCCAGCGCCGCACGCTGCTGGTGGGTCGCCGGGTCGTCTCCCGCGAGGTCGACGTCCCGGGACCAGCGCACCGCCCCGCTCGCGGGGTCGAGCGCGTAGAGCACGTGCCGGGGACCCGTCATCTCCGCCACCACGAAGAGCGACCCGGTGGCGGGATCGTAGGCGGGCGTCCCGGTGATCCCGAGTGGGTCTATGTCGCCGCACGGGAGCGTGGCGAGGGGGACCGGGCTCCCCAGGTGCCGCTGCCAGGCGATCCGCCCGCTGGCCGGGTCGAGGGCGTAGACGGTGTCCTGCTCGGTGGCCACGATGACGCGCCCGCCGATGACGAGCGGCTCGGCGTAGACCGCGCCATCCAGGCCCGTCGACCACGCCACGGACGGCGTGCCGCGCAGCGCCGGGAAGGTCGGATCGACGCCGGTCCGTT
>JAJYGO010000261.1 GCA_021785115.1 Chloroflexota bacterium
CTGCCGCCGGGCTCCATCAGCATCCTCATCACCGACCCGCCCTACACCACGGTGGACCGCCGGTCCGAGAGCGGCCACTTGCGGCGCTGGTTCCGGGGTGGTCAGACCTGGCCGGAGATCGGCCGCGTCCTGGCAACGGCACGGCGGAAGCTCCGCACGGACGGCGTGGCCTTCGTGATGACCAACGGCGACGGCCTGCGCGAGGCGCTCACCGCGATGGAGCACGCCGGCTTCAGCCGGGTCCGCACCATCACCTGGGACCGCCGCTACCCGGGTCTCGGCGGCGGGCTGCGCCACCAGACCGAGTTCGTCCTGGTCGGGCTCCTGCCGGGATCGCGGACCCTCACGGGCGTCGACCTGGTGGCGGTGCCCGCGGTGGGCCCGGGGACCGCGGGGCGGTACCCCACCGAGAAGCCCGAGGGGCTCGGGCGCAAGCTCGCGGCGATCGCGGGCATCGACCGCGGCGACGTCGTGCTCGATCCCTTCTGCGGCTCGGGGGCCCTGCTCGTGGGGGCCAAGGAGCGCGGCGCCACGGTGATTGGCGCCGACATCGCGGCGGCCGCCATCCGGCGTGCCCGAGGCAAGCTCGGCGAGAGCGGACGGGTCGCGGCGGCCACGGGCGGCCCGCGGAGAACGGCCACGGGTCGACGGCCGTCCCAGCCGCCGCGGAGGCGCCGCCGTGGCTGAGCCCCGCCGCTGGCCGAGCGGTCACCGCGGGCGCCGGTCACCCGCCAGACTGCCGTACTCGCCCGCACCATCCCCGCGACCTGCCGAGCCGCCGTCCGACGGGGGCACCATCACGGGCGACGAGGGGCGAATGACGGTGCGCGTCCGGGCGGGGCGGTCCGCACTGGAGCGACTGGATCTTGCCGCGGAGGCGAGCGACACTCCGCGCATGGATCCGCTGGTGATCGCGCTCGCCCAGCTGGTGCGGGACCGCTGGGCCGCAGAGCAACGGGAACGGGCCGCGGGGCGGGCGCGGCTGACGGTGGTGGAGGGCAGACGAGATGCGACGACTCCCCGCGGCGGTTGAGGAGCTGCGCGGCCTGCGAGCGGCGCGCTGGATTCGCGAGTCGACGTCGGGGCAGTTCGACCGCTACGGCCCCGACGCCCAGGCCGAGCTCCAGGACCGGGCACTCGCCCGCCTCGGGCTCACCGACACCGGCCTCGCCTGGCGGGCCGCGCGCTCGGGCCGGACCGTGTACCGCTCGGCGGAGATGGCGGCCATGCTCGCGGCGGCGGGCCGCGGCGAGTTCGACGTCCTCCTCGTCGGCTACGTCAGTCGCTGGCAGCGCAACCTGCGCCAGACGCTCAACCTGCTCGAAGACACCCTCCACCCCGCGGGCGTGGCGGTCTACTTCTGCGACGAGGAGATCCTCTCCTCCTGCGAGCGCCACTGGGACCAGCTGGTTGATGAGGCCAAGGACGCGGAACGGTACAGCCGCCGACTCTCGCGCCGCATCCGCGAGGGCTACGCGTCGAAGCGCACCAGCCAGCGCGACCCTGGCGGTCGCCCGCCCTACGGATTCCGGCGCGACGAGGCGAAGCTCCTGGAGCCCGATCCGAGCGCCGCCGCTACAGTCCGCCGCGTCTACGAGCTGGCGGCTGGCGGGCTGCCCGACCGGGAGATCGCCCACTCGGTGGGGCTCCCGCTCTTCACGGTGCGCGGCATCCTCACCTCGCCGCTCTACGTCGGCCGGCTGCGCGACGGCGCTCCCGCCCACTGGCCGCCGCTCGTCCCGGTCCCGCTCTGGGAGCAGGCCCGCGGCGTGCGCGAGCGCCGCGCCACGAAGACCGGGCACCCGGCCGACCCGCGTCGGCCCTACGCGCTGAGCGCGCTCCACTGCGCATCCTGCGGGGCGCGCCTCACCGGGGACACCGGGTACTACCGCCATCGCGAGCCCTGCCCCGCGTTCGTCGAGGCCAAGCCATCCGGACCGCGAGGTCGTGGACGCTGGAACGGCCACGCCTACCGGATGGAGCTCTACGAGCAGGTGGTGGAGGCCGTGCTCGACCGCGCCTCGCTCGGTGCCGCCCTGGCCAGCGTCGTCGGCGCGTCGGCTCGAACCGAACTAGGACCGGACCAGGCCGCCCTCGACCGGGTCCGCCGCGAGCGCGAGCGGGCGATGGGCCGCTACCTGCGCGACCGGGACGGGGCCGTCCTGGAGGCCGAGATGCGCCGGCTCGATGGGGAAGAGGCGGCCGCCAGGCGGCCGCGGAGCGCCGATGCCGTGCCCGCGGACGTGGCGGTGGCGTACCTCCGGGAGCTACCCGTCACGTGGCGCAAGGCGACCGGGGGCACGGGGCGCCAGCTGACCGCCGATGCGCTGTTCGAGCGGATCGAGGTGCTGGGGCTTCAGGAGGCCACCGTCCACCTGTCCGAGCACGCCGTGCGCCACGGCCTAGCCGCTGCCGGAGGAGTTCGGAATATCCGTTAATGGTCGGGGCGAGAGGGCTTGCCCTGACAAACCAGGGCAGGGCTGACCTCCCGGGGCTCCGCTCGTCGCGTCGGCGGTCGCCCGCACCCGAGCATCACTCCATTCCGGGGTCTTGACGCGAGGCGCGGCTTGCCGACACTGCCCGGCACGAGCGGACCGACCTGTCACGGCCCGCGAACCGACCCAACCTGTTCCGCACAACGCGCGATCTGGCTACGGCCCCGTGGTGGCGGTCCTGGCGGTCGGCTCGCTTGCGCGCCTCGTGATCGAGACGACCCGGGACGCGGCGGCCGACTACGCCGCCCTGCGGGAGGCCATTTCAGTCCGCGGGCTTGGCGCTGGCCCACGCCTCCGCCCGGTCGGGGTAACCGTAGAGGTAGCCCTGCCCGAGCTCCACGCCCAGCTCGGTGAGGGTGCGGGCTTCCTCCTGGGTCTCGATACCCTCCGCCACGAGGCGGCATCCGGCGGTGCGCGCGAAGTGACGCATGCCGGCCACCATCGCCTGGCGCCCGAGGTTGGCATTCACCCGCCGCACGAGGCTGATGTCGAGTTTCACGAAGTCGGGTTGCAACTCGATGATGTGCCCGAGGTTGGCGGCGCCGGCGCCGGCGTCGTCGACGGCGACGCGGACGTCGTGCCCGAGGCTGCTGGCCGCTTCCCGCACGTGCCGGTAGTCGGCGATGACCTCGTGCTCGGTGATCTCGATGACGATGGGGCGATCGGCCGACCACAGGATCTCGCGCAGCCGCTGGCCATCGTCGAGCAGCCGCGCGGAGACGTTGAGGTCGAGCCAACGGCCGGCGGGGAGCCCGGGGGCGTCCGTGACGGCCGCCTCAAGCGTCGCCAGCTCGAGCTCCGGCCCCAGCCCGACCGACCACGCGTCGGCGAAGCAGAGGTCCGGTCGCTGGCCGGACTCGAACCGCGTCAGCGCCTCGTAGCCCACCACCTCGCCGGAGGCGAGATCGACGATGGGCTGGAACACTGGGTGGAACAGCCGGCTCGCGATCACCTCGCCGAGCATCCGGCGCAGCTCGACCTCGTAGCGTCGGGCGTGCAGGCGCTCCGCGAGGAGCGCGCTCGACGTCGTGCTGGAGGCGACGAGGGTGTGCCGCCGCTCGACGAGAATCTTCGCGAAGTCGTCCCGGCGCGTTCCGATCGCGAGCAGGCCGTCGACGTGGTCTCCATGGGTGATGGGCGCGATGGCCATCGCCTTCAGGCCGATGTCGCGCATCAGGGTGTCGAAGACGCCGTCTTCGGGCAGCGCCTCCCAGTACTCGGCCCACGGGCCCGTCGCCACGCGCTCGCGCACGTAGGCTGCATGGGTTGGCGGAATCTGCACGCCGCGCTCGAGCGCGAAGCCCGCCGGGACGTGGCTGGCGAGAACGACCACCCGCTCGTCGCCCTCGAAGACCTCGACGCCCGCGTAGTCGATCTCGGGGAGGCGCCCGAGCCCGTCGCAGATTCGCTGGATGGCCTCCTCGAGGCTGTCGCTCAGGCGCGCCTCCAGCAGCGCCTCGGCCAGGACCGCGTGCATGCTCGCCTCGAGCGCCAGATCCTCCTCGACTTCGCGCACGTGGGTGACGTCGCGCGCGACGAAGGTGAAGTGGGTGATCACGCCGTCCGCGTCTCGCAGTGGCGCGATGGTGCCCTCGGCGCGGAACGTGGAGCCATCCGGCCGTTCCGCCGCGAACGCCCTGGTGACGGCGTGTCCCACGCGCAGGCGCTCCCAGAGCGCATCCATGCGCGCCTCCACCCCACGACCCATCATCGCGACCGCCGGGCCCCCGAGGAGCTCCCCGATCGGCCGGCCGGCGAGTTCGCCCAGGGCGGCGTTGGCGTAGATGAGCGTGCCATCCGCGTCCGCGATCCCGATGGCGTCGGGCGCCTGCTCGACGGCGGCCACGAGCCGGTCGCGCTCGGCGGCTGCCACCCGCTGATCGGTGACGTCGGTGAACGCGACGTACACCGTGTCGCCAACGGCCTTCGCCGTCACCAGCGCGGCCCGCACGGTGCCGTCGGCACAGGTGATGCGGTGCTCACGCGCGCGCGGCGGCGACACGCTGTCCTGCAGCACGGCGTCGGCTGCGCCGGACCAGTCGGCGGCGATCGTCGCCCGGTACGCCGGGTCGGGGTAGGCCCGAGCAAACCAGGCGGCGAGGCTCGCAACGTCATCGAGCGTGTAGCCGAAGAGGGCCGTGAAGGCGGGGTTGACATAGGTGGGGGTCATGGCCGCGTTCACCACCGCGAGGCCGGTGGGGATGTGCTCGGCCACGGCGCGGAAACGCGCCTCGCTCGCCGCAAGTGCCGCCTCGCTCCGCTTGCGTGGACCGATGTCATGGGCGAACACGGCGATGCCCGTCAGCTCGCCCCGGGCATCGCGTACCGCCGAGGCCGAGATGGAGACCTCGACCAGCGTGCCGTCCTTGGCCCGACGCACCGCCTCGTACGGATCCACGTGCTCACCGGCGGCCAGGCGTTCGACGATCCGCCGCTGGGCGGCCTCGTCTCCCGGTGGGGCCAGCCGGAGCACGGACTGCCCGAGCATCTCGCCGGCGGTGTACCCGAAGAGGCGCTCCGCGGCGGCGTTCCAGCGCGTCACGATGCCGTCGAGGGTCTCCCCGATGAACGCCTCGTCGGCCGAGGCCATGATCCGGGCGAGCTGCGCCGCCTCCTGTTGGGCGGCGCGCAGGCCATCCTCGGCCGCCTTCTGCGCCGTGACGTCGCGCGCGACGCCATCAAACCCGATCGAGCCGTCCGGTCTCACGAAGGGCGTGGAGCGCAGCTCGACCCAGACCGTCGTCCCATCCTTGCGCTGCCAGCGCAGGACGAACGGATCGGGCGCCGCTCGTCGCCCCGCCAGGGTGTCGTCGAACAGCAGGCGATCGTCGGGATGGACGAGCACGAAGCCCAGCTCGGGGCCCGCGTATACCTCATCGGGTGTGTAGCCCGCCAGCTGCAGCACCGAGGGGCTGACGTACTCGTAGCCGGGTGTGGGTGCGAGCCGGTACCGGAAGACCACGTCGCGCGACGTCTCGGCGAGCAGGCGGAACTGTTCGACCGGGAGTTGGGGCGGCTCACGGCTCGTCGGCGTACGAGGCCGCCCGGCACCATGCGCCCGGGCTGACGAGGAACGTTGGGCGCGATCGGGGCGCGACGCGGATGCAACCATGTCGAGCTGGCCTTCTTCCATCCGCGGTGGCCGGCACGTTGACAACCGCGCGACCCACCTTTACTCCTGCAGACGATTCTTCCGAACTTCGCATCCGGGCGGGAATCCGCCAATGGTCATGCCCCGCCTGGGCAGATTGGCAATTGCCCCGCGTGGGCCGATCGGGCCCACCGGGCGCGGCGGGCGACGGTCGAGCGCGGCACGAGCACCGGACCGTCGGGGATCAGGTGGACGGGTTGCCGACGTGGGGTATCGTGCGCGACAGACGCGTCCCGATGATCGGCACGCCAAGGAGAGCGAACCCTCCGCCCCACGACCGAGGTCCCGATGGCCGACGACTCCGGCGTCATCACGCATCCGAAGTTCCGCATGTGGCTGCGACCGGACGGCATCGTCGAGCTGGTGTGGGCCCCGCGGGCCGCAATGGGCCTCGACGACGCCCTCGCGGCGACGGACGCGATGCGCCAGCTCACCGGCGGCCGACGAAGCCCCCTGCTGGTGGACACGCGGGATGCCGGCTCGCAGGATCGGCCCGCGCGCACGGAGTTCGTCCGGCGGGGTGACCTGGTGTCGGCCGTGGCCCTGCTCGTCGGTACCCCCTTGAGCCGGATGATGGGGAACTTCTTCTTGAGCGTGAGCAAACCGATGGCGCCGACACGGCTGTTCGCCGACGAGACGTCCGCGCTCGCCTGGCTCCAGGGATTCGTCGGCTGACCACGCCGCCCGAGCCAGCGGACCAAGCACCCGCGCGCGTCCGAGACGCGCCGCTGTCGCCTTCTCCCGGGCCACCGCCGGACCCCGTCGATACGCCCGTTCGGGGTATCGAGCGACGTCTGGAAGCCGTGGTACGCACCATCCTGGAGTACGGGGCGCTTCGGTTCGATGCTCGCGCCCCCATCGGCCCCGACGGGGACATCGTCGACGCGGTCGCAGCCGGCGTGAACTATCTCGGCGAGGAACTCGACGCGTCGTTCCGCGAGATGGAGCGCCGGATCGCTGACCGAACGGCCGAGCTCGAGATGGCCACGGAGGAGCTCGGCCGCCGAGCGCTCCACGACGAGCTGACGGGGCTGCCCAACCGCGCCCTCTTCTGGGAGCACCTGTCCTACCGAGTGGCGCTCGCGGGCCGGCGTCAGACCGGCTTCGCGGTCCTGTTCCTCGACCTCGACGACTTCAAGGTTGTCAACGACACCCAGGGCCATGCCGCCGGTGATCGAGTGCTCGTCGAGGTGGCGTCGCGCTTGCGAGCCGCGCTTCGGACGGGTGACACGGTCGCTCGCGTGGGTGGAGATGAGTTCGTGGTGCTCCTCGACGACGTGGCCACGAAGGAGACGGCGCTGGTCGCTGCAGAGCGCATCAGCGAGGCGCTCCGAGCACCGTACGAGCTGGGGACGGATCGGCGGATCGTGACCGCCAGCATCGGCGTGGCGGTGGGCCCGGAGGGCCTCCGGACCGCCGATGCCGCGGTCGCCGCCGCCGACACTGCGATGTACGACGCGAAACGGCGCGGCGGGGGACGATGCGTGCTCTTCAGCGAGGAGCTGCACGGGCGGCGGGGCCGCCGACCGCCAGACGAGTGGGTCGAGGGACCGAGTGGCCTCGACGATGCCGGCCAGGCGCCCCGGTCGTCGCAGGTGCGAGGTCGAGCCGCTCCACGAGCGCGAGGAACGGGTCGGTCGCGCTGAGGCTCGAGCGCGCCAGGGTGGTGACGCGCACGATGGCGTCGGCGCGCTCGATCAAGGGGAGCGCGTGGTCGGTCAGTTGGGCGGGGGTCTCCGCCAGGACACGACCAACGTCAGGAAGCCGCTCACATCGCCCAAGCCGAACGGCTCACCTGCGGATCTCGCGGTCGAGCTCGCGGTGCGCCAACGCTTCGGCGTCCTGCCGGTGGGCGGGTCAGGTATCAACGGCGAGCGCGCGAAGCCCGGACCGTGCCGCCTTCCATGACGTCTTTCCGACGGGCACGCCACCGGCTTTGCCGCCAATCGATCTGCCGATCTCCTACTGCTAGTCGAGGATGCGCGGGTGGTATCGCCGCAGAGCTGACGCCTTGCTCCGGCGCTTTGGAAGAACCGGGGTTCCGCCCGGAACGAGTCGGCTAGTCGCGTATAGTCGGGAACGTGCCTGACGATCAGATCCGGCTGCTCGTCGTCGAAGATGTGCCCCAGGTCGCGCAGCACATCCGGGAGCTCGTGACCGCCAGCCCGCACGTGAAGCTCCTCGACGTCATGCGGGACGGACGGACAGTCGTCGACGCGGTGGCGCAGCTGCGCCCGGACGTCGTGCTGGTGGATGCGCTCCTGCAGGGCCGCATCGGCGGGCTCGATGTCGCCGACCAGATCCGCACGGCGGGCTTCCCGGCGGCCGTCATCGTGCTCACCGTGCCACAACGCCCGGTGGCCGTCGCCCCGGAGCGCGGCATCGACGGCGTCCTCTCGATGCCCTTCAGCGGGTACGAGCTGATCAACCTGCTGCAGAGCGCCCTCCAGGTTCGGCGTTCGGCTGACCCCTCCCTGTCGTCGATGATGCTGGGCGTCTTCGCCCCCAAGGGCGGCGTCGGAAAGACCACGCTTGCGCTGAACCTGGCCGTGGCGCTGCAGCAACACGCGGGTGCGCGCACCGTGCTGGTGGACGGGAGCCTGCAATACGGCGACCTTCGCGCGCTGCTCAAGGTCGCCGCGGACGCGCCGTCCATCCTGGATCTTCCGACCGACCGGATCCAGGAGACCGACCTGGCGGAGGTCCTGTGGCGCGATCCGTCGGGGATCGACATCCTGCTCGCGCCGCCGCGCATCGAGATGGCGGACATGGTGACCGCGCGCGACGTCGAGAAGGTGCTCTCGCTGCTGCGCCGCGTGTACCCGGTGTCGGTGATCGACCTGCCGGCGAACCTCAGCGACATCACCCTGGCCTTCCTGGACGCCGCGGACGTGATCCTGCAGGTGCTCACGTACGACTACACGACGCTCCGGAACACCGTCGCGGTGGGCGAGACGTTCCGGGCCATCGGGTACCCCGCCTCGAAGATCCAGTACGTGCTGAACCGCTCGGATTCGTCCGGCGGCATGGACCCGGCGGTCATCGAGTCGGCCATCGGCCGCTCACCCGATCACACGGTGGTGAGCGACGGGCGTCTCGTGGTCGAGGCGAACAACCAGGGCGTCCCGTTCGTGCTCTCGGCACCGGGAACTCCGATCAGCGGCGATCTCCGCCGCATGGCGGAGGCGCTGCGGCGGCCGGTGGCGGCCCGGGCCTGACGCGTGGGCGACCCCCGGCCCATCGGCCTGTTCGATTCGGGCGTCGGCGGCCTCACCGTTCTTCGCGACGTGGCGGCAGGACGTGGATGAACGGCCTCCGTGGCCTGTTCGGGCGCGTCGGGGCTCCCGGTTTGGCTGCCCATCGGCTCTGAGCCGACGAGGGAGTGGCGGCGAGGCCTCGCGGATGTCGATAGGGAGGCTCGGAGTGGCCGCCCCGTAAGCGGCAGTACCGCACGGCGAATGGGCCCCTCGAAGGGTCCAGAACCCCGGACACGGGCTGTGATTCGCCAATTCGCTGGCGTCGCTCCGAACCGGGTGATTCCAATGGCATCTGGGCGGGGCGATCCTCCTGGCGACGTGCCTGGCAGCGCAGGCCGTGCGCGGTCAGGCGGGTGGCGCGCCGGCCAGGCCCGGGTCGCGGGGTTGGTGCATTTGCGGGCCACGGTCGACGTGACGGCACCCCACGCTTCGATGTCTTGGACGGCGATCGGACCGAACGCCGTTGGCTACGCGCCTCGCAGTTGCTCACGTGCGTCCCTCTCCACGCCGCTCCCCACCTTGCCGGGCCGCGGCGCCGGTCCGAGCCGCCCGGATGATCCAGTCTGCCGGCCGCACTCCGATGGCACTCACGCGTCCCTAGCGTGCAGCGGCGTCCGCCACCTGCGGGCCAGGAGCCTCGCCCGGTCGCATCCCGCTCTTCAGCCGCTCGTCGAGCAGCTCGCTGAGCGCCCGAAATCCCTTCGCCAGATCGCTGGTGGGCCGCGACTCCACGATCGACACACCTCGATCGGCCGCGTCTCCGGCCTGCGGATCACTCGGGAGCAGCAGATCGAACGAGCGCCCCAGGGCGCGCTGCGCGTCGCCGGTGCCGATGTGTCCCCCGCTCGTGCGGTTGCCCACGAGCACGATCCGCTCTGATGCGAGGTCGAGCCGCTCCAGGAGCGCGAGGAACGCGTTGGCCGCGCTGATGCTCGAAAGCGCCAGGGTGGTGACGAGCACGATGACGTCGGCGCGCTCGATCAAGGTGAGCGCGTGGTCGGTCAGTTGCGCGGGGGTGTCCGCCAGGGTCACCCCGAAGCGCGACGCGAACGCGTCGATCGCGCTGCCAAGGAGCGCTCGGCTGATGCGGTCCGCGTCCTCGGGACGGCGCGGCGAGATGAGCGCGTGCACGCCGCCCGGCAGTCGCACCAGCGCCCGCTCGAACAGGTCGGGGTCGACGATCTCGCCGTCGCCGGCCACGTCGACGAGGGTGAGTTGGTCGCGGGGCGCGTTGAGTCGGATGCCGATGTCGCCGAACTGCAGGTGGCCATCGAGGAGTCCTACCGGTTGATCGGAGCGGGCCGCGAGGGCGATCGCCGTGTTGATGGCGATGGTGGTGCGTCCGATTCCGCCGCGCGGCCCCGCGACGGTGACCAGCCGGCCAGGCGCCGCCGGCACGATGGCTGGGGCCGGCGAGGACGGGACCTGCCGTTCGCGATTGGCCCGCCCGTGCGCGTAGGCGCTGCGAATGACCGCCGCCACTGCCTCGGCCGAGAAGGGCTTCTCCAGGAACTCGGACGCTCCGGCGAGCATCGCCCGATGGATGTACTCACGCTCGCCCTGCACGCTGAGCATCACGACGCTGGCCGATGGGACATCCGCCAGTAGCCGCTCGGTCGCCACGATCCCGTCCATGCCCGGCATGTTGATATCCATCAGCACGACGTCGGGCACCAGCGAGCGCGCGAGCTCAATCGCCTCCGGGCCCGAGGTGGCCGTGCCGACCACCTCGAGGTCGGGCTCCATGTCGAAGAGACGTGACAGGTGGAGGATGGTCTCCTCGATGTCGTCCACGAGGAGCAGGCGGATGGGCGGGACCGGGGCGGCCATCGCTACGCGCCCTCGACGTGGAGACGGCGCCAGCGCCAGGGCAGCGCGACGTGAGCACGGGCGGCCCGCGTCGAGAGGACGCCGTGGTGCGTGAACCGCCGGCACCGGTGGGTCTCCACCGCCTTCGTGCCCAACATCACCGCTCAGCCTCCGCATCCTCGGCCAGAACAACGCGATCTCGTCCGCCAGAGCCTACTCCGCCATTCCAGTCTGGCTTCCGACGCCCGCCCGACGGGGCGCGCTCACTGCATGCCCAGGACCACGGTGGGCTCCCCTGGCCGTGCGGACGGCGGGCGGTGGGCCACGTCGCGCAGTGCGACAAGCGTCGCCTTTGGAATGCGCTCCATGGGCCAGCCGATCCACGAGCGAAGGGCCGGCAGAGAGCCGCCCGGCACCCGGATGACTGGCCGCCGGCTCGCCACCTGCGGACTGACCGACGGCGACGCCGTTTGCTACTCTCGTGACCATCACCGTCCGCGGCCCTGGTGCTCGGTTCGGATCCTTCCAGAGGAGCCTGTCAGGGTCAGGTGTCGCGCCCCAAGCCGTGGTGGCAACCCGGCGCACCACCCTGAAGCCATGGGGGTCCCCACCCATCGCCGAGATCCTTCCGCCGAAGAACCTCCCGGGCCCCGGGGTGTCGGTGCGCCAGCACCCTCGGTTCCGCGTGGCCCAGGCGCGCGCGTTGCAGAGCGCGCTGTTCCGATCGACCCTCCTGCTCGCCGTCGCATCGATCGCCAGCGGCGCTCCCCTGGTCTGGCTGTATCCGCGAGAAGGCTCGGCGCTGGCCATCGTCGGAGCAGTCGAGGCGGCGATCTGGGCGGGGCTCGCGCTCCTCATCCGGCGCGCCGCTCGTCGATACCTCGCACCCCTCGCCGCGTGCTGTGCGCTGCTCGTGCTGCCGGGCCCCCTGCTGACCATCGCGATGCTGCCGGCGCAGTACGCCACGACGCTCGCCTACCTCGTCGTGATCCCGCTCGCGGTTGCCCTCTTCGTCCCCTGGGACGCAAGGGCGCACGCGCTGTGGCTCGTCCTGTACGTCGGCGCTGGCGCCGGCTTTGCGCGCTCCCCGTGGGCGGCAGCACTCACGACCGACCAACGGCTCGGGCTCGCCATCGCTCTCGCTGGCGCCGGTCTCGCCAGTTTCGGCGGCCAGCGCTTGCTGCAACAGGCCCGAGAACGGGAGTTCGCCGAGCACCTGCGGCTCCGCGCGCTCAATGCGCTCGCCCGGACGCAAGGTGCCGAGCTGAAGGCGCTCAACCGCGAGCTGGCCGAGAGCGCCCGGATCGATCCCCTCACGGGTCTCTTCAACCGCCGGCAACTCTCGGAGGACCTCGTCGTCCTGTGGGATCGCCACGTGCGCTATGGTCACGAGTACGCCGCCGTTCTGCTCGACCTCGACCACTTCAAGGCGCTGAACGACCAAGCTGGCCATCTGGCCGGAGATGCGACGCTGCGCTCCGTGGCGGATGCGCTTCATGCCGGGACACGACCGGGCGACCGCGTGTACCGCTTCGGCGGCGAGGAGTTCCTCGTTCTCCTTCCGGAAGCCTCCGCTGACGCTGCCCGGGCCGCCGCCGAACGCCTCCGGCAGGCCGTGGGCGCACTGGCGATCACTCATCCCGATAACGGCCCGTTGCGCACCCTGACGATCAGCGCCGGCGTCGCCCTCATGTCGACCGAGATGGACGCCACCGTCGACGATTGGCTCCGGCGGGCGGACGCCGCGCTCTATCGGGCAAAGGCGGAAGGGCGCAATCGCGTCGACGGTTGAGCCGGCCCTCCGGGGACTGCGAGGCCGTACGGGTTCGAGAGGGTCGGGGTGGCTTGCCACGGGCCACCCTGATCAGCCGGGAGGATCGGGCGGCGCGCGAGCCCCTGCCTGACCGTTGGCCAGGAACCCTTCCGCGACCGCACGGTCAGACGACCCGCTCGAGGGGGCCCACACACCACTGCCGGCGTCGTCTTCGCGCGCGGGGCTCGGGACATTCAACGGGAAACGGCACCCGGGCGGGGTCAGATCGAGCCAGGCCGCCCGAACATCGCCGACAGCAGCGACTCGAGCAGGCCCGGCGGCGGCGCGTCGTTCACGACCCGCTGGCTGATCCCACCCGCTGGCGTCGAGGCGGGCGAGCTCGTGGGCTGGGCCGGGGGCTCGGGCTGGACGTGGGTGCCGGCCGGGGCGAGGTCAATGGGCGTGGGCGTGACGGTGGGGCTCGGGCTCGGAGTCGGCGGTCGGGTCGCGACCGGGGCCGGGCGTGCGGTCGAGGCAGGGTGCGGAGTCGAGGCAGGGTGCGGAGTGGAGACCGGGCGCGGGGTCGGGACCGGGGTCGGTCGCGGCGTGGGCGTGGGCGTCGCGGCGGGCTTCGTCTCCTTGAACAGCACGCAGTACAGGAGCTTCCCGTCGGTGCCCTTGTAGGCGCCGACGCCCATCGAGTCCCAGAGCGCGCCGAGAATGTTCGACCGGTGCTCGGGCGAGTTCATGAACATCTGCTGGATCATGGCCGTGGCCTGGTCGTCGGCCGCGTCGTCCCAGCCGATGTTCTCGCCGGCGAGCACGTACTGGATCCCCCGCAGGTCCATGTAGTGGAAGACCTCGTATCCCTGCGGCGGGATCTGGTGCGAGAAGTAGTCGCGCACGGACATGTCCTGCGCCCGCCACTCGGCGAGCGAATGCAGCTGGCTGTCGTTGCGCAGGGGCGCCAGGCCCGACGCGGCCCGCGCCTGGTTGGTCAACGAGAAGAGCAGGCTCTCGTCCGAGGCGCTGAAGGTCCCCGCGTCCCACGCTCGCGCGACCTGGGCCGCCGGGATCGCAAACGTCCAGCCGACCATGACCAGCAGGACCGACGCGAGGAGCGCCTGGCGGGCGAGGCGTCGGAGATGGAGCATGGGGTGCGGAGCCTCCGGGGATGGGACCGGCTACTCGTGCCGATCTACGACTTGAGCCTGGGCTCCGGGGACCCTCCGCACAATCGCCCCGTAGTCCGGTCAGGCGACGGCGGGGGTCCGGGGGTGCGCCCGCCATGCGGGTGACGCGGGGCCGCCAGGGCTCGGTGCACGAGGGGTACCGTCGACGTCGAGGCCGTCACCCGGTTCGTCGCGGCAACACCGCCCAAGCCGCTGTCCCGGGAGGCCGCAGCGGTGGGGCGCGGCGCAGCATAGGACGCTCGGGCGCATTCCTCCGTGGTGCGCGCGCGACGGCGCGAGGCCTGCCGGGCTCGGCTGGCTCTCCGTGAACGCGCTGCCCGCCGCTCGTCCCGGCCATCCGTGTACGGGGTAGCTGCACCGGTGACATCCTGGGACGCAAGCGGTGCGCAGGTCCGTCAGGGACGCGAGTCGGAGGAGCACGGAGCGTCAGGACGAACTGGGCCAAGGCATAACAGGACCCCGCCGCTGAAGTCGTCGCTCCCGCTCGCTCGAGCAAGGCCGGCGAGCCGTTTCCCGGGCCGGCCACGCCCCTCGCCCGCCGGAGGAAGCACCGCACGACTCACGGTAACCCGTCGGCAGTCCCCCGCGCCCCTTATGTCGCGACGATGCGGTTGCGGCCAGCCCGCTTGGCCATGCCAAGACCGACGTCGGCGGCCCGGATGAGCTCGTCGGGCCGCCCGTGGGGTCCGTCCACTACGGCGCATCCGGCAGAGACCGTAACTGACACCGGCCCGCCGACGATCCCGTCGACGCGGGTCGCGGCGAGGGCCGTCCGGATCTCGTCGGCGATCCCGCGGGCGCCCTCCCCCGTCGCGCCCGGCAGCACCGCGACGAACTCCTCGCCACCATACCGCGCCACCAGGTCCGACGCGCGGAAGCGCCGGGCCAGCAGATCGCCGAAGATCCGCAGCACCTGGTCGCCCACCTGGTGCCCATAGCGGTTGTTGAACGCGCCGAAGTGATCGAGGTCGAACATGATGGCGGCGAGGCGCGGTCGATCAGCCTCCGGCAGTCGCATCCGGGCCGCCATCAGCTGGGCGAACGCCTCGTCGAAGTAGCGACGGTTGTGAAGACCGGTCAGCCCGTCGCGGACGGCGAGCTCCGCCACCTCGGCGTGGAGCAGCGCGTTGACCACCGCGAGCGTGACCTCGTCAGCGAGCAGCTCGAGCGCCTCGATTTCCAGCGCGCTGAAGGGCCGGCCCGGATCGATCCGGGCGACCACGAGTGCTCCGATCGTGTCATCCTCCCGGAGCAGGGGCAGGCCGAGCGCCCAGGCGTACAGGTCGGCGGCGTGGATGCCCGCGACGGCCGGCGGGAAGGACGCGCGCCCGTAGTTGGTGAGCTGGACCAGGGTGCGATCGCGGAGGGCCAGGCCGGCCATGCCCTCGCCGGGCCCGATCACGCGGCCGACGGACCCCGAGCTCCCCTTCTCGGCCCGGACGACGTAGTCCCCGGAGTGACGGTCCAGCACGGTCAAACCGACCAGGTCTGCCGGGACCACGGCATCGAGGGTTCGGGCGATCTCGGCGTACAGCTCGTCGGCGCCGAGGACGCCGCTGATGGTCCCGGCGAAGGCCACCAGGCGTTGGAACATGTCCGCGCGTGAGGCGAGCCCCTCGCGCTCCCTGGCCAGCGCGAGGGCGGCCGCCACCCGGTCGGCGACCACGACCATTGACGCAAGGTCCCGTTCGTCGAACTGCCTGCCGCTCTCTACGTTGAGCACGCCGAGCAGCTCGCCGTGGGCGAGCAGCGGGGCCGCGATCTCGCTGGTAATCCCGGGGGCGCCCCGCACGAAGTCGGGGTCGGCGGACACGTCCGGCAGGAAGACCGGCTGGCGCGTCCGCAGAACCCGCCCGATGATCCCCTGTCCGGTCACGATCTCGGGGATCGGGCGTTCATACCCGCGCTGTGCCCCCAGCCGGACGGCTCGCTCGTCGCCGGTGTAGATCGCGGGGTGGGAGTAGCCGAAGACCTCCTCCAGCAGCCCCATCACCCCGTCGAGCGCGTCGGGGGCCGGGCCGCGCTCGGCGAGCATGCGCCCGATGGCCTCGATGGCCTGCAGCTGCCGGAGGGCCGCGCCCGCCCGCGCACCGGCCTGCTCCAGGGTCCGCCGTCCTTCTTCCCGCTCGGCGATCACCGCCGCCACCGCGGCGCCGGTGAAGGCCACGAGGGCGATGAACACCGCGACGTGGATGAGGCTCAGCTCCCGGGTGGTCCCCACGAAGGGCCCGACGCCCCGATCGGTGGCGGCGGCGGCGATCGATGCGATGAGCAGCGAGGCCAGCGCCGTCCCGCGCGGCCCGACGCGAAAGGCCACCCACACGAGCAGCGGGATGATGGGGAAGGCCAGCGGCTCTCCGGAGGCGCGCAGGTCGAAGAGGTCGAAGAAGAGGACCGCGGACGCAACCGCGACGCTGGCGATGGTCAGGCCAGCCTCGACCGAGCGGATCGGCGCAACGCGTGCGGCGGACGGCGTGAGCCAGGTCAGGCAGAGCCCGCCGACCACCAGAATGCCGAGGGTATCGCCCATCCACCAGGCTCCCGCGGCGAGCGGGATGTCGCTGCGTCCAAGCGTGCCCGTGAGCACCAGAGCGCCCACCCCGATCACGGCGCCGGCCGCTGCGGGGATCATCGCGCCGGCCAGCCCGAGACGGAGGACATCGGCGAGCCGGTCGAGCCGTGGTCGGAAGGTGACCCAGCGCAGCAGCGTCACCGCCACCAGCGCCTCCACCAGCGCCGAGACGGCCACCAGCAGCGCGGCCAGGGGCGCCGTGCCGTGCGTCAGGCTGGCGACCAGTGCGCCCAGCAGAACGCCCGACCAGAGCCGCCGACCGCCCACCACGAGCGCGGCGACCGCGATCCCCGCGGGTGGCCAGAGCGGGGACGCGTTGCCGCCGGCCAGCGCGAGATGGAGGCCGACCTGCGCCCCGAGGTCGTAGGCGAGTGCCAGCGCGGCAATCCCCGCGGCGAGGCGCAGCACCGCACGGGCGCTCCACGGCAACGTCACCCGGGATGCGCTGGACTGACGCAGGTCGGGGCTGGTCATGGCGTCCGATGCGTGCCCGCAGGCGCGGCCGATGCCGGGGCGAATCGCTCCCCTCGCCTGCTCAATCCGCGGTTGCCGCGATCGGTGCCGGCCGGCCGAGCAGGTAGCCCTGCCCCAACCGAATGCCGAGCGAGCGCAGGGTGCGGCGCTCGGCCGCCGTCTCCACCCCCTCGGCGATGAGCTGGCACGCCACCTGCCCCGCGAAGTGGACCATGCCGACGATGAGGGCCTGGCGGGCCGGGTCCCGATCGATCCGATGCACGAGGCTGTAGTCGAGCTTCACGTACCGTGGCCGCAGCTCCAGGATGTGCCGGAAGCTCGCGAAACCCGCCCCCGCATCGTCCACCGCGAGCTCGACCGCGGGCCCGAGCCGCGTGAGGCTGCGTCGGATCGCCCGATAGTCGTTGATGGGCTCGTGCTCGGTGATCTCCACCACGACGCGACGGCCGCCCGTCCCGAAGACCGGCTGCAGCACCCGCAAGAGCCGTGCGGGCTGGAGCAGCAGCGCGGGCGACACGTTGCAGTCGAGCCACGCGCCGCGCGCGAGCCCCGCCGAGGCCGCCACGGCCGCCTCCAGAGTGGCGACCTCGAGTTGGAGCCCGAGTCCCACGCGGGCCGCCTCGTCGAAGCGCAGGTCGGGCCGCACCCCGTCGTCGAACCGCGTGAGCGCCTCGTAGCCCACCGCACGTCGGGTCTCCAGATCCACGAGGGGCTGGAAGACCGGGTGGAAGGCGCGCGTCTCGATCACCCGGCCGATGCGGCCTCGGGCCTCGGCGGCGGCGGCCTGGAGCGACAGGACCGGCGCAAGCAGGGCGCCCGCGAGCGTCGCGAACTCGAGGAGCGCGGGCAGCCGCTCGGTGAGCAGCGCCACGGCGTCGGGGTCGGCGGATCCGGCGGTCAGGATGCCGACGAGATCGGGGCCGGCGTACATCGGCGCGTAGGCCTGCGCGCGAAGCCCCAGCGAGACGTGGAAGGCGAGATAGGGGTGCCCGGGCCGAGCTCGCCACTCCTCCACCCAGGGGCCCTCGCCGGCGCGAGTGCGCATCTCCGCGTTGCGCGCGGGTGACAGCCGCACGCGCTCCGGCGTTTGGCCATCGTCGGTCGAGATCGCCAGCGGCACCGCCCCGCCGTCGAGCTCGAACCGCAGGAGCGTGGCGCTCTGCACCTCGGGCAGCTGCACCACCTGATTGCAGATCGCCGTCGCGGTCTCCTCCGGGGTGTCCTGCGGCCGAAGCGCCCGCAGGGCGGCGACGACGAGGCTGCGCTCGCGGGCGCGCCCGGCCTCCCGCGCCTCGGCCTCCCGCTCGACGGTGACATCTCGCTGCACCCCGACGTAGCCTCTGGCGACCCCTGCGGCGTCGCGGATCGGCGAGATCACCGCCGTCGTCGTGTACAGCGCGCCGTCCTTGCGGCGGTCCACCAGGTCGCCCGCCCAGACGTCGCCCGCGAGCAGCGTGCGCCACAGCTCGGCGTAGAAGGCGGCGGACTGGCGACCGCTCTGGAGGAACCGCGGGTTCTGGCCGATGGCCTCCTCGCGGGCATACCCGGTGAGTCGCTCGAAGGCCGGGTTGACGTACTCGATCTGGCCGTGGAGATCGGTCAGCATCACGGCCTCGGGCGACTGCTCCAGGGCGGCGGCCAGGCGATCGCGCTCGAACTCGGCCATCTGCCGCTCTTGTCGCAGGGTCTCCGAGTGCAGCGCGATGGTGACCTGTGCCGCAACCTCGCGGGCGGCCGCGATCTCGTCGTCCGTGAAGCCTGCCGCAGAGCGCCGGGCCAGCCCGATGAACCCGATCGGCGGCGAGGGATCCGATACGAGCGGGGTCACCAGCATGGTCCGGAACCCGGCGGCCACGTAGGCATCGACCCGGCGGAAGCCACCCGACGCCACGAGGTCGAGCACGGCCGGCACGCCCCGGCGCACGGCCTCGAAATGCGCCGGGAAGTCCGCGGCGACCAGCCTGTCGCCCTGGGCGGCTCCCGTGGGATCGTCGCCGCGGGCCGCCAGGACGTAGCCGCTCGCCGAGGCCGGGTTGACGAGGCCCACCACCGATCGTTCATTCGGCACCAGGCGCTCGAGGTGCTCCAGCGCAACGTCGCAGATCTTCCGCGGGCCGTGCGAGGCCAGGATCCCGAGGTCCATCTGGTGCAACGCCTCGAGCCGGCCGGCGCCATGGCGCGCGCGGGCCTCAGCGAGGCGCTGCTCCGTGATCTCCCGGACGAAGACCGCCACGCCGGAGCCGCTCGGGAACAAGCGCGCCTCGTACCAGTGCGCGGCGGCCTCGTCCGCGATCTCGACGGCCACCGGCTGGGCGCTGCTCGCCGCCCGAGCACGGGCGGCGTCGAGGGCCGCGCCAACCGACCCCACGAACGCCTCCCCCACCGTCATCCCGACGAGGTCCGTGGGCGAGCGCCCGGCGAGGTCGGCAGCCTGCCCGTTGGCGTACGAGCACCGACCCTCCGCATCCAGCACGGCGAACGCCTCGCCGATCTGGCCCAGCGTCTCCGCGATCATCCGCTCCGTGCCGCGGGCGCGCTGCTCCGCCTCGATCCGGGCGTCGCGCTCGTGCAGCGCGTCGATGGCGAAGCCGACGCTGCGGGCCAGATCGCCGAGCAACTCGATCTCGGCCGCGCCAAAGGCATCCTGCGCGGCCGCGTACACGGTCAGCACGGCCGTGGGCTCGGCGCGGCTCCCGAGTGGAAAGGCAGACGACGAGCGGTAGCCGCGCTCGAGCTGCCGGTCGCGCCAGGGCAGCATCCGAGGGTCGGTGGCCACGTCGCTGGAGATCGACGGCTGCCTCGTCCGCACCGCGGTCCCGGTGGGTCCCCGGCCGAGCAGGTCGTCGGCCGCCGACACCTCCAGCCCCTCGAGGTACCCGAACTCGTCGCCGGCATAGGCGAGCGGAACGATGCGCTGCCCATCTGCGCCGACCGTTCCGACCCACGCCATGCGGAAGGCGCCGCGCCCAACGAGGGCTTGACACGTCGCCCACAGGAGACGGCCGGGATCATCCGCTCCGGCGATGCCCCGCGTGGCACCGAGCAACGTGGCATGCAAGACCCGCAGACGCTCGTGCGAGGTTGCGCGCCGAGGGGATGCGGGACGCCTGCCAACCTGGGGCGCGTCGCGATCGACTATGGCCGCCTGCTCCGCTGAGATCGGCTCGGGGCGCCACCCACATGCGGCGAGTCCCCGGACTCGGTATCCGCTGGGGCCCTGGACGAATCGTCAACCCGTCCTTGACACGCGTAGTATCGGAGGGCTGGAGACCACCGTCAATCCTGGGCGCCCACGGGTACTGCGCGATCGACTCGGCGCCGGCGCGCGACGGCACGCGGTCTGCGAGCGGACGATCCCTCGGCCTCGCTCTGCGCGCCGCCGCCCCATCCGCGGAGTCTCACGGCCTGGTCGGCCAGCTGGAGCGGCGCTGACGCGAGCGCTGCGCCCGAGCGGCATCCACACCATCCTGCCATGGGGATGGTCGCCCCAGAGACAGCGCGATCGGGCTGATGGTGCGGACGGTCCAGCGGGTTCATGGCGATCCGGCTGGGCCGCATCGCTCCACCTACCGGGGCGGGGAGCCGTCGTCAGCCCGCGGTTCGCCGCGAGGCAACCGCCACACCGACGCTCCGTCAGCGGGCGGAGCGCAGCGCCGATGGCGGACGGTGGTAGCGCTCCATCAGGCGGGAGAGCGCCTGGCGCGCCTCGGCCCACTCGGGCTGATCGGCGACCACGCTGGCATCGGGACCCCAGCGTGCCATCTGGCTCACGGCCAGGAGGAGCGCGTTGTGGAGGACGCGACGAGACCGGCCGGCGTCGACCACCCCGAGCACGAGGTACCGCCGCACGAGATCGAAGGGCGCACTCCATCGCCCCACGCGGACGTTCTCCCCCTCCCGCAGGCCCTCCAGGTACTCGTCGTCGCCGACCGGCGCCTGCGTGTGCTCGGCCAGGTGCCGCACCAGATCGACGCGCCCAGACCCGGGCACCACGGACTCGAAGCGCCCGTCGTCGGCCGCGTCCCGATAGCAGATCGGGCAGGTGGGAGCCATGTAGGCGCGGGGCGGCGCCCCGTAGGGCAGCCCGCAGCGCCGGCAGAACGTGCCGCCCGTCGAGGCGGCCGCCACACCGCACTGCAGGCACACCGGCAGCGGGCCCGGTACCTCGCGCCCCCCGCTCGGCTCGTGGCTCATGCCCGGCGCTCCAGGGCGTCCGCGGCGCGTCGGACCGCGGCCATCTCGGTGTGGACCTCCTCGAGCGGCCGCTCGCGCACCGCCGCCCGGAGGCGGTCCCGCAGGGCACCCACCTCGGCATCGTGCCCCCGTCGTTCCAGCTCGGAGAGCAGCCTCAACAGGGCGCCGAAGCTGAAAGCGTGGGCCTCCACCTGGGTCCCCTCCTGCTCTAAGTCGGCCTGCGCACGCTGCGGCGGCGTCTGCTCGCCTTCCTGCGGCTCACGACCTCCGGGTCGCACTGTCACCATGCCGCCTGGCTCCCCCCCGGACCGACCCAACCTGTTCCTCGGTGCCTGTCACGACCAGACGTAGATCAAGTCACGCACAGGTTACCGAGGCACTCGCTGGAGGCTCGCAGGCACGGGCACGAAGGAAGAGATGTGCCCTGCGAGATCCTCGTGACGGTATCTCGACCTCGTCCCGCTCGCCAGCGTGGCGGTCAGGATCCGGCCCGACCGCCTTCGGCGAGTCGCAGGCCCATCTCGACCGTCGGGCGACGTGTCGGCACGCCGCCCAAGGTTACCGCCGGCGCCAGCTCCGGCGGCTGTCCTCGCCCTCTTCGTAGCACAAGAACCCGAAGAGCAGCACGAGCACGACGGTGATGGCAAAGGCCCAGCCCCTCGTGTTGATCCAGAGCATCGCGAGCACCAGCACCGCCAGGACGAGGATGCCCCACGCCTCGGCCGACCTTCGCACGATCATGCCTCCCCGCTCCCGCCGCTACGGCTCCTGCGGCCACGCGCCCGCCGGCCAGCATACGTCGGTCATCCCCTGGTGCTCGCCTGGCGTCGGCACCGGAACGGACGACGCCTGAGCGCGCCGAAGGGTGCCGACCGCGGACCGACCAACCCCGGGCGCACCGTCGGACCGGCCCCGCGAGCCGCCGGAGCAGGAGGGTCCTTGCGGCTCGCGGTGACGACACTGCTGCTGATGAGGCCGGCCACTGGCGAGACGCGCGGGGCAACCCGCCACCGGTCGCTGCGCGTGTGAGGGGGGAGGCCCGCCGAGCGAGCCTTCCCTCGTGCTCGGTACGCCTGGGAACGCCGGGTCGGAGCGCCCCGTCAGATCAGGTCGGCGATCGCCTCTTTCCACGCGCCCATCGAGCGGGTGACCCCCGCGTCGACCACGGCGCTGACGACGCCGACGCCATCGAGACAGACGCCCGCCCGCAGGGTGAGGCGCTGGAACGCCGGCGTCATGCTGAGCCGCCCCAGCTTCTCGGGATCGCCGCGCACCAGGAAGAACCCGACCAGGTCGCCGCCGTGCTGGCTCAGCAGCACCTGCTCGACGCTTTCGATCTCGCCCGCCGCTTGGAGCGCGTTCCAGTAGGCGACCGCTTCCTCGAACACCTTGCCCGCCGCCGCTTCCTTGCCGACCCGCGACGAGCCCCAGCCGATGAACAATCCGAACTCGGCCACAGTGAACCCCCATCTTGGAACCTGTCCTGCGGGTCGGTCTCGCCAGTGGCTCGGCGCGGTCCCGGCGGCGCGTATCTGGGCCGCGCGTCGACGCTCCCCCGTAATGCCGGGCAAGTGTCTGGCGAACCCGACAGGAGGAGAAGTGCCGTCCGTCACGTCGCGTCGGGGTGGCCCATCGGACCGCTCGGCTGAACCCGCCGGTCGTTCCGGGACGAGGCGCGGCAAGGACAGTCCCGCCTGGGCGAGGCTTCGGGAATGTCACCGGAACTAGGACCCTGTCCAAACCGTCGTTGTGGGCAAGGAGAGAGGCCCCGTTCGAGGAAACGGCGGCGCCTCAGGTGTGGGGCGTGGACAGTCCGCAGGCCCTCACGCGCATCCCGCGCTAGTTCCCGTCACGGACCCAGGAGCCGAGGACCCAATGATGTCCCTGTGCCCTGTCGGTGCCGATGGCCGCGTGATGGCTCCGGGAGGTCACACTGATGTCCTCGGCTGTCGGCGGGCGCTCGCGGGTGGGGACAACCGGAGCGGTATCGCCGGGGTCGCCACGCTCTCCCGCGCGGTAGTCGAGCCAGGCCTGGCGTACCTGAGCCGGGGTGCAGCAGAGCTGCTCCGGCTCTCCGGCCCGGTAGTCGAGCCACGCTCGGGACACGTGAGCGGGGGTCGTGGCCGATATCCCGAGGCCACGCCGTGTCCCTCTCGGCGAGGCCACCTCGCTCGTGTCCTCACCCACCGCGGCGTCCGTCGCCGGCCACCCCAGAGCGTTGGATGTCAAGCCGCACAGGACGAGCGCGATGCCGCCGACGATGACGCCGAGCGCGCGAAGACGCTGGGTGCCGTCCCCGACCCTGCAGACGCGGACCTCGTCCCTCTCCTCCATTGCGCGTCAGGCCTTCGTGTGTCACGGTGCCAGCGCGTCGATCCCATTCCCAGTGCCGTTGGTCGCCAAGCCACGACGCGGCACGTCAACGGTGCCGACCATCGTGAAGATGGCTGTGGCGGCAGTCGGCGATCGCGCCCCGGTGGTTCGCGTGTTGATACTGATACTCCCCGGGGGTATTGTCCCACGCGGATCCACTGTATGAGAACTCATCCGGTCAGGTCCCCAGCGAGACCAGCAGCCCGAGGCTCATCGCCACCACGCCGAGCGCAAGGACGGTCTTCACGACCGCGCCGTTCTGCCGGTTCCAGCGCCCGAGCGCGCCCAGCGCGCGCCGGTTCGACATGGCGAGCAGGAAGCCGAGCAGCGGCACGATGAAGGCAATGTTGTAGAGCACGAGGAGCGCCAGCCCGACGGGGCCACCGCCGGACGCATGCAGCACCGCGATCACGTCGAGGTAGATGGCACCCGAGCAGGGCACCGTGCAGATGCCGACCAGCACGCCCGCCAGGAGCATGCCCGCCAGGCCGCCGCGCGCCATCGCCTTGTTCATCCAGCCGTGGGTGCCCGACGGCGCCGCCATCGTGGGCCCCAAACCCGGGAGGAACACGTCCTTCAGCATCCAGATCGCCATCACGAGCGCGAGCACCGCGGCCACGCGGGCGACGAGGTGGTCCTGGCCCAGCCAAGCGAGGAACCCGATGAGCCCGAGGCCGATCAGGAAGTAGGTGACGACCACCGCGCCGACGTAGAGCGAGCCCGCGCCGAGCAGTGTTCGGCGGGCGGAGGCGGTCGGCGTGCCATCCGCGGTCACCGCGTTCACCAGCGTCAGCGTGTAGGTCGCGAACAGCACCAGCAGCGCGAAGGCACAGGGGTTGAACCCGTCGGCCACCCCCGAGGCGATCACCACCGGCGCGGTCAGGCCCCCGAAGCGCGCGGTCTCGAACGGGACGAGGGCGACCGTCGCGAGCGAGAGCAGAGCCGCCACGCCGAGCCCGGCGAAGAGGACGAGCGCGGTGCGCGGCAGGCCAGTGCCGGCGATGAGGGTCACCCAGGGTCGGGCCGGGTCGGCACCGGCCGCTGGGACCCCGTCGGAGCGCGGGCGAGTGTCGCATGGGCTCGCCTGCGGGTCATGGCAGTGGGCCATCGCGTCAGGCCGCCACGTGCAGGGTGCCGTGCATGTCGGGCGAGGCCTTGCCGCCGCAGCACGAATCGCACCAGAAGTCGTAGTCGCCGGGCGTGGCCGGCGCGGTGAGCGTGATCGTCTCGCGCGATTCGGCGGGCAGCGCGTAGTGGACGTGGAGCGCATCCGAGACGAGGGTGTGGACGCCACCCTGCAGG
>JAJYGO010000452.1:0-1443 GCA_021785115.1 Chloroflexota bacterium
CTACTCGGCGGCGATCTCGGTCAAGAACGTCCGCCCCGGCTGGTCGACCCGCTGGCTCGTGGTGGGTGTCGGGGCGATCGTCCTCGCAATCGCGCTGGCCGTGGATCTCACCCAGTACCAGAACTTCCTGTTCCTCGTCGGCTCGCTCTTCACCCCACTCTTCGGTGTCCTGTTCGCCGACTACTTCCTCCTCCGACGGCGCGCCTACCGGACCACCGAGCTCTACCCGGCCGGCCCGTCAGCCGACCGGCCGAGGGGGATCAACGTCGTGACGCTCCTCGCCTGGGGCGCGGGCATCGGCAGCTACCTGCTCGTCATGAACGCCGCGCCCTGGCTCGGGGGCACCCTCCCGTCGCTCGGCGCGAGCCTCATCGTCTACCTCGGGCTGACGCAGGCAGGGCGTGCCCTGGCGCGATGATGCGGGACTCGCCCCGGCCATTCGGCGCAGGGTGCAATCCCTGGCACGAGCTCCCCCACGGCTCCCAGGAGGAGAGCCCGGTAGTCAGGATCAGGCGATCTCGGTCGACGTTAGCCACTCTCCCGCCCCCTCGATGGGGATAAGAATACTTGTGGCGTCCCCATGCCCAACTCCTGTCCGGCGCGCCAGAACTCCTGCTCTATTTTGACGGCGGAGCAGTTCGCAGGCTGCCCTGGCTGCGGCTTCACGGGTCTTGGCCACGCTGTTTGGCCAGCGGGTCCGAGGCGCCGCCCGTGTTGGGCGTCCGCCAGCCGGCCGAGTGGGAGAACGGCGGCATCCCGGGCTCGGTCCTGCGCTTCGTGGCCGGCCTCGCGGATCCCGTCGACTGGCTGCCCCGAGATCGCGCGATCTGCCGGAGCGGTCACCGGGCCGCGATGGCGGCCAGAATCCTGGCCGGCGCCGGGTGTCCGATAATGACCGTCGATGGCGGTGGCGTCGAGGATGCGCTTCGCGCCGCCTGATGGAGTCTCGGACGAGTGCGGCTCGGCCGATCCGGGACGCAGGTGAAGGACGACAACAGCGATGACGGACAAGCTCCTGGTGGTGATCGTCTCGGACGACGAGACGAAGGCGATGGTCGGGGTGCAGATGGCCGGCCGGATGATCGGGCGGCACAACCTCGCCGACGTGCGGGTCCTGTTCTTCGGGCCGAGCGAGCGCCTCCTCGCCAGCCCGCCTGCGGCGCTCGTCGAGCCTCTTGCGGCCGTCCGCGCCGGCGGCGCGCCGATGGCCTGCCGGGCGGTTGCCGAGCGCATGGAGATCCTCCAGCCGCTCGAGACGGCGGGGATCGAGCTCGTGGCGGCCGGCCAGGAGATCGAGCAGCGCCTCCTCGACGGCTACCAGGTCATGACCTTCTAGTCAACATGGAAGGACCGGCGCTCGCGCATCATCGTGGATTGCGCGGGCCGCTTGAGAGATCCGCGTAGCGCCACATGCGGGAGGCCGGTCCAATGGACAAGGGTACG
>JAJYGO010000452.1:1453-5477 GCA_021785115.1 Chloroflexota bacterium
GCTCACTGTCATGCGGCAACGACCAGGTCGACCCGCGCATATCAGAGTGACCGACCGTCGCCAGGAACCTGACCCCGGCCATGCCCTGCCACTTTGACTTGACGGGTCCTTCCATATCAGATCGCTTCGGGCAGGCCCGTGCGACGGCAGCGCTTCGGGCGAGCCGCCGAGCGAGGGTGACGCCCCGCGCTGCCGGATCCAGCGCGTAACCCCACCGACCAGGCGGAGCGGGTTGGATCGCCAGACCCTGCTGCCGGCGATCCCCTTCAGTGGCAGGATGTCCCCGCCCGGCGATTCCTCGTTGTCGATCCAGTCCCCGGACAGGCCAGAGCGCAGCACCGCGCCTTCAGCGTTCCCTCGGCGATTGGCCCGATCGGAGAACGAGAATCACACCGCGATGAACTTGGCGTGGGTCAACTCCGCGTTCACCGGCGAGTGCCGCTCGAAGTAGCGCCGCAGCGCCTCGATGGCGCGCGTCCCCGTGGCCTGCTTGTTCCCGGCATGCTCCATGTCCTGCTCGCCTGCAGCCGCCACCGTGTACGGACGGTTCGCGTCATAGGGAGCGCCAGCGATGTCCAGGTGCTCGACGCGCGTTCCCTTCGGATTGTTGAGCCGCACGACGGCGTTCAAGCCGGACACCCGGAGGACGAACCCGCCCTTCTGGTCGAACGGGTCGGGCGCGTACACGCTTTCTAGGCTCGCCTCCAGCCTCTGCCGGATCTGACTGCCGGTCATCGTGACCGTGAAGATCTCAGGATCGGTCGGGATCATCTGCCAGAGATCGCCCACGGTGACGTCGCCCGGGGGAATGGGTACCCCGTAGCGCCAGCCGTGCGAGAAGGCGACCTCGGCACCGGTGAGGTCGCGATACGCGTCGGTGATCAGATTGTCCATCGTCGCCTCCAGGACGGTCATGCGGTCGAGGGCGGTGGCCGTCTGCCCCACGACTTCGCCCAGTCGCGGCCGATAGGGTTCGAGCTGTTCGTCGATGACCCGCTGGGTCCGGGGATCATCGGCGACCGACGCATCCACCTCGATCAGTTGGTGGGTGAAGCCACAGACGTGGCCGGCCCGGATCTCGAGGTCGAGGCGTCCCAGGAGGGAACCGCTGAAGCCGGATTGGATCAGCATCGTGTTGCCGACCCGAACCGGTGCGGCCAACCTGTTGTGCGTGTGGCCGCTCAGCAGCACATCGATCCCCGGGACCTCCTTGACGAGCCGGACCTCCTGTGGGAATCCGAGGTGGGATACCACGACGATCAGGTCGACCTGGTCTTCACGGCGGAGGTCCGCGATGGACCGGTGCACCGAATCGACCCCGTCGGAAAAGCGGAGGCCCGCGCCGAACGCCCTGGGCATGGTCTGCGGGACGATCGGCGACGTGATGCCGACAAAACCCACCCGCGTGCCGCCGATCTCCCGCACCTCGGACGGCGGGAACTCAGGCTCGCTCGTCGTCGCCCGCTCGACGTTGCAGGCGATCAGGGGGAAGGTCATCTCCGCCGTGCGCTCCCGCAGGACGTCCGGCCCGAAGCCGAATTCCCAGTTGCCCGGGGTCATGAGCTCGACTCCCATCGCATTCAGGGCGGGCACCACCGCCGCCCCCTGTGTCCACTGCGCGGGGCCCGTCCCGTGGAGGGTGTCGCCGCAGTCGACCAGGATGGCGGAGCCGTCGGTCTCTTCCCTGATGCGGTGAACGATGGTTGCGGCACGCGCATAGCCACCGGCGCGGCGGTACTCGGGCCGCCCGTTGCGCCAGAAGTGTTCCCAGTGGGGCTCCATCTGCGCATGGGTGTCGTTCTGCTGGATGAGCGTCAGCCGCGTGGTGCTGTTCAACTGCTTCTCCTTGACGACACTGCCATCGAGCGGCCTCCCGGCGGCTCAGGTCGATCGAGGGGTGAATGCAGTCCCGGGCCGCCTGCTCTCCCATGGTCGCGGACACCTGCGGCGACGTCCAGTCGGCCGAGTTGAGGAGGTGTAGGATCCGCGCACTCAGGCGACAACCTAGGCTGCCTGAAGTCCGATCCGCGGGTGCCCAAGTGCGTGGCGTTACGCCCCTTCCGCGCGGCGCATGCGAAGGGGCCCTGCCGGCGCGGCGGGTGGCTCGAGTGTCCACGACCGCCCGTGTTGGCGCAGGGGCTTCGACGCCCAAGTACCCGCGCCCGCCGATCGAGCGGACCAAGCGTGGCTCGGACGAACCCAATCCTTCTGTGGGCGAGGCACTGCGCCAATTGCAGGTTGACGGTATTCGCCCGGTGATGCTCTCCGGCGACAGCCCGCGCACAACCCGGGCCATCGCCGCCGAATTGGGATTGGCCGAATACGAGGGCAACTGCACGCCTGCCGAAAAGAGGGCGCGTATCGAGGCCTGGCAGGCGGCTGGCGAGCGGGTCGGGATGGTCGGCGACGGCGTGAATGATGCCCCGGCTCTGGCCCAGGCGAACTTGAGCATCACCGTCGCCGGTGGGACGGACGTGGCCGGGGAGACGTCAGACGTGGTGCTCACGCACCCTGACTTGACCCTGGTCCCATGGTTCCTCCGTCTTTCTCATCGCACGCGTCGGGTCATCCGCCAGAACCTGGGGTGGGCGTTCGCGTACAACCTGTTGGTGGTGCCGCTGGCAGCGCTGGGCATCATCAGCCCGATCGTCGCGGCCGCGGCAATGGCCACCAGCAGCCTGCTGGTTGTGGGCAACTCCCTGCGTCTACGTCATTGAATGGAGTGGACTCCAGGAAGCCTGTGCCGTGAGAGCTGCCACGGCAGATCCGGGGACCAACCGCCATCCATCCAGCGGTCGACAGGTCGATCTGGCTGGTGACAAGATGGGCTCATGCCTTTCCTGCGCCGCCGCGGACATGCCCGATACTCTCTGGCGTGAGGATCACGTGGACCGACTGATGCCCGAGACGCGGAGGCCCCGTTGACCGTCGGCATGGACATCGGCATCTTCATCGTCAGCCTCGGGGCGGGCCTGATCGGAGCGCTCTCCGGCGTCGGCGGCGGGATCATCGTCATCCCCGCCCTCACGGTCCTGTTCGGCGTCGACGTTCGGCTGGCGATCGGCGCGAGCATCATCAGCGTCATCGCGACGAGCTCCGGAGCGGCGGCGGCCTACGTCCGTGACCGGATGACCGACATGCGGATCGGGATGTTCCTCGAGCTCGCGACGACCAGCGGGGCGGTCGCCGGGGCACTCCTCGCCGCCGTCGTCGCGCCGGGGCTGCTCCTGGTGCTGCTCGGCATTGTGTTGCTCTTCTCCGCCGCCCAGCAGGCCCTTCGACTGGGCGAGGAGGTGCCGCCAGTCGTCGCGCCATCGGGACTCACAGCCCGCCTCGGGCTCGCCGGGAGCTACCCCGATCGCCAGCTTGGGCGGGAGGTCCAGTACGCCGCCCAGCGCGTGCCGCTCGGCTTCGTCCTGATGGGCTTCGCCGGGCTCGTGTCGGGGCTCCTCGGGATCGGCTCGGGGGCGCTCAAGGTCCTTGCGATGGACGGCGCGATGCGCCTGCCGATGAAGGTCAGCTCGGCGACGAGCAACTTCATGATCGGGGTCACCGCGGCGGCGTCGGCCGGCATCTACCTCGGTCGGGGCGACGTCGACCCGCGGATCGCCGGGCCGGTCGCCCTCGGCGTCCTGGCCGGCGCGACCGTTGGCGCCCGGCTGCTGCCGCGGCTGTCGAACCGGCGTGTGCGCCTCGTCTTCCTCCCCGTGCTCGTGGCGATCGGCCTCGAGACGCTCGCGCGCGGTTTCGGAGTCGGGCTGTGAACCCCGCACGCTTCCGGGACTTGGTCAGCGGTGTCCTCATCGTGGGCGTCGTCACGAGTGCGGCGCTCATCGCGGTCGGGTTCGGCGCGTCGCTGGCGGTCGGCTGGGGCGGATCGCTCCGCGGCCTGCCGGTCACGGCCGCGGATCCGACCGCCTTCTCAGCTGTCGGATCCGGGTTGCTGGAGCTGCGGCCGATCGCGTTCGCCCAGGCCGGCCTGCTCGTCCTCCTCGCGACGCCCGTGCTGCGCGTCCTGACGTCC
>JAJYGO010000281.1 GCA_021785115.1 Chloroflexota bacterium
CTTCGCGCCGACCGGCGTCTCGGCCTTCACCTCGGGCGCCGGAAGCTCGGGCGAGATCCAGATCGTCGTATTCGAGCTCGGCGAGGAACGCTACGGGCTCGACATCGCCACCGTGTACGAGATCATCCGTCACCAGCCGATCACGGCGGTCCCCCAGGCGCCGGCGTTCGTCGAGGGCGTCATCAACCTGCGTGGCCGGATCATCCCGGTGGTGGACCTCCGGGACCGCTTCGGCATGCGGGAGGGCGATCTCACCAAGGCGAGCCGGATCGTGGTGGCCGACGCCGGCGGGAACCGCGTGGGTCTCGTCGTGGACGGCGTGTCCGAGGTGCTCATGGTGCCCACCGAGTCGATCGAGCCGACGCCCGAGGTCGCCGCCAACGCCGACCACGAGTACCTGCGCGGCATCGCGAAGCTCGGCGAGCGGATGATCATCCTGCTGAGCCTCGACGGCCTGTTCGGCGCTAGCGAACAGGCCGTCCTCGCCGACGCCGCAGCCTGAGCGCCCCGCTCGGATGGCAGGCACGGCCAAGGTCCAGGTCATCAACCGGTACGTGACGTCCGCCGCCGACGTCGTCGCCCACGAGACCGGGGCGCCCGTCACGCGCGGCACGCTCCAGATGGAGGCCAACCCGTATACCTCGGACCAAGTGACCGCCATCGTTGGCGTCTCCGGCGCGTTCGCGGGATCCATCTACCTCTCGATGTCGGAGCAGACCGCGCTTGCGGTTGTATCGACCATGCTCGGCCAGGAGATGCGGGAATTCGGGGAGCTCGCCCAGAGCGGGATCGCCGAACTGGCGAACGTCGTGGCCGGCGCGGCCGGTGTCGCGCTGTCGAGCGACGGCCACCAGACCGATCTGACGCCCCCGCTCCTCGTCGTGGGCGCGGGCGCAAAGCTGTCGTCCGTGACGCTCCAGCGGCTGGTCGTGCCGCTGGAGACGGCCGCCGGGACGATCCGGATCCACGTCGCCCTCCGCGAGCAGACCTGATGCCCCTCGCGTTCGACCTCCAGCCCGGCGATGAGCGGCTGTTCACCGACGAGTCCGTCGAGCAGATCGAGCGGATCGAGGAGGGCCTCCTCGAACTCGAGCGCGGCGCGCTCGACGCGACGCTGCTCAACGAGGTGTTCCGCGCCGCACACACGCTCAAGGGGTCGGCAGCGACGATCGGCCATGCCCGGATGACCGGCCTGACCCATGCCATGGAGGACATCCTGGGGGCGATGCGGAGCGGCCGGCTGACCGATCCGCGGCCGCTGACCGACCTGCTGCTCTCCACCGTGGATGTGCTTCGGGCACTGGTCGACGAGGTCTGCCTCGGGGAAGTTCGGACCGAGTCGGCCGAGTCCCTGACCGAAGCGCTCCGGGAGGCCTTCGCCGCCGCGACCTCCCCCGGCGCGGGGTCCGGATCGCCGCCGGCGTCCGGGGTCGCGGTCGGGACATCGGACGCCGCCGGCGGCGCCCTGGGGACGGATCGGCTGCTCGCCCGACTGCTCGCCGAGTTGCCGCCCGGGGACGCGCCGCGCTCGATCATCCGCTGCTCGGTGGATCCCGCGTCCGAGTGGGGATCCGTGCGCCTGCTGCAGCTCGCCATCGAGGCCGAGGCCAGCGGCCGCCTCAGCCTCAGCGTACCGTCACGCGACGAGATCGAGAGCGAGATCGAGAGCAGTGGGATCGTCCTGCTGGTCGAGGGCCTGCCGCACGAGCTCGACGAGCTGCGCACGACGCTGGCCAGCGTCGACGAGGTCACCGAGGTGGATATTCGCCCCCTGGAGGCGGCGAGCGCGGAAGGCGGCCCCGCGGAGCGTCGCCAGGTGGACCTCGGCCCGGAGGCCCGGGGCCTGCTCGGCGCTGACCGGGCCATCACGGGCGAGCGCCTCAAGGCGGCCCAGCAGACGATCCGGATGGATGTCTCACGCCTGGACGAGCTGATGGACCTCGTCGGGGAGCTGATCGTCCAGCGCACCCGAGTCCAGCAGCACGCCCATGACGTCGCACTCCGCGTGGGAGACGATCCGCTGGCTCGCGAAGCGGAGGCCGTGGCCGTCCAGTTCACGCGGATCACCAGCCAGCTCCAGGACCGGGTGACCGGCCTCCGGATGCTGCCGATCGACAGCGTGTTCAGCCGATTCCCGCGGGTCGTTCGCGACATCGCCTCGCGGCTGGGCAAGTCGGTACGGCTGGACATCGAGGGCAAGGAGACCGAGCTCGACCGCTCCGTACTGGAGGAGGTCGGCGACCCGCTCGGCCATCTCGTCCGCAACGCGCTCGATCACGGTCTCGAGACGCCCGAGGAGCGGCGCGCCGCGGGCAAGAGCGCGGAAGGTCGCGTGCGCCTCACGGCGCGCCACGCCGACGGACAGATCCTGATCACCGTGGAGGATGACGGCCGCGGCATGGACGCGGGGCACCTGCGCACGGTCGCGGTCAGCAAGGGCGTCCTGACCCAGGACGCAGCGGCGGCGCTCAGTGACGCGGATGCGTTGCGGTTGATCTTCGCGCCCGGGTTCTCGACGGCCGCCCGCATCACGGACGTGTCCGGGCGCGGCGTGGGCATGGACGTCGTGCGCACCAACATCGAGCGCCTGGGCGGCCGGGTGGAGGTCCGCAGCACGCTCGGGCGCGGTACCCAAGTGGAACTGTCGCTGCCGCTCACGCTGGCCATCATCGGGGCGCTCATGGTCCGCTCGGGCGAGCGCGTGTGCGCCCTGCCCCTGACCGGGGTCGTCGAGACGCTGCGGATCGACCCCGCTGCGCTGTCGACCGTGGCCGGACACCACGTGATCACCCTTCGGGGTCGGGTCGTTCCGGTCGAGGTTCTCGACAATGCGCTTGGCGACCCGCGGCGCCCGATCCGGGCCGGCACGCGGGGACTCATCAACCTCGTGGTCGTCCGCTCCCGGTCGTCCGAGCTTGCGCTGGTCGTAGACGAATTCGTGGGCCAACACGAGATCGTCCTCAAGTCGATGGGCGCGTTCGCCGGGCGCCTCAACGGCGTGGCCGGGGCAACGATCATGGCCGACGGCCGGGTCGCCCTCGTGGCGGACATCGGCGCGCTGCTGCGGCAGCGATCCGACCCTCCGACGGCGCGTCAGCCGACGTTCGCCGCCTGACTTCCCGACGAGCGCGCGTGCTCGGTCAGTTCCAGCGACCGGACGTCCGCCCGGCGAAGCGCCTTCCAGCCGCCCATCAGGCCCACGAGGGCCTCGAGGACCCTGACGTCGAACTGGCCCCGCATTCCGAACCGCATCGTCCACAGCGCGCTGTAGGACGAGCCGGCCGGCTTGTAGGCACGCGCGGACGTGAGCGCATCGTAGGCATCGACGATCGCCACCAGGCGGCTGTCGAACGGGGTTGCCCGACCCTTCGTCCCGGCCGGATAGCCGGATCCGTCGGCTCGCTCGTGGTGCTCGGCGATGATGTGCGCGCACGTCGGCTCGACGCCGAGGGCGCTCACGACCATTCGATGGCCCACGCTGGGATGCTCGCGCATGCGCCGCCACTCGTGCTCGTCGAGCGGTCCGGGCTTGTCGAGGATCTCGAGTGGAATCCGGTTCTTGCCGATGTCGTGCAACAGCGCCCCTCGCGCAATGTCCCGGATCCCGTCCTCGCTGAACTCCTTCATGGCCTGCCCCAGCAGCACGGCATAGACCGCGGTGTTGATCGCGTGGGTGTGGGTCGCGAGGTGCTTGCTCATCGTCGCGACCATCGACCACACGAGGCTGTCCATGCCGGTCAGCATCCCGACGATCGCGTCGATCGCCACCGTGGCGTCCTCGAGATCCTCCCGGCCGACCGAACCATGCGTCCTGAAGATGGGCGTCATGACGTAGCCGACCGCCGCATAGGCACGCCGGCTGCGATCAACCGGCGTGCGCGACTCGTCAGCCAGGATGCGGCCCACGGATCTCGCCAGGCCCCGGCGAAGGGCATCGCGATCCTCGGTGCGGATGGCCAGGGCGACCGGATTCCCGACATGGGCGACGACATCCCGTGCGACGGCGCCTGCCGCCGCGTACAGGACATACCGTCCGTCGTGATCGAGGAACACGTCGCAGGGCAGCTCGTCCAGCGAGGCGAGGATGTCCGGCGGGATTTCCTGGTGGGTGTCGCGAATGAGCGCCGACGGAACTCCTCTTCGGCGCCGGGCCGCCGTCGGCTCGAGCTGCGACCCGGTCCTGCCGGGTGCGGGGACGCGGATCGTCATGGCAGAGGTATCGGCTGGGGCGAGCCCGGGCTTGAGCGCCCGGGCGGGGACGATGATCCGTAACCGTTCGAGGGCGGACCCCGATGTTGGAGGGCGGCGCGACCGGCGATAACTGGACCATGGAGCGGCCTGCTGCCCGTACCGGGCTCCCGATGTCCGATCGACGGGGTCTCGAACTCGATGTCGCGGGCTACGAGCGCCTTGCCCGCGAGGTTCGGCCCCTGCTGGGCATCGACCTTGCCTGCTACCGCCCCCACCAGGTCTGGCGCCGGGTGATCGGCTTTGCGACCTCGCACGGATGCGCGAGCCCGGAGGAACTCGTCGCGAGGGCTCGAGCGGACACGGACCTTAGGGCCGCCTTCCGGGACATGCTCACGATCAACGTGAGCGAGTTCTTCCGGGATCCAGCGGTGTGGGAGCGATTGCGAAGCCGGGTCGTGGAACCGCTGGCCGGGAGCGGCCGCAGCATCCGGGTGTGGAGTGCCGGCTGTTCGGCCGGGTACGAGCCCTACTCCATCGCCATGCTGTTCCGCGAGGCCTCGGCCGACGTCCGGGTCCAAATCACAGCGACCGACATCGACGAGACGATCCTCGCCACCGCGCGCACGGGCCGTTATTCCGATGCGCTGATGACTGGCGTGTCCGCGGACCGCCGGGCCCGCTTCTTCACAACGGCCGCGGGAGGATTCCTGGTCCGCCCCGAGATCCGGGCGCTGGTCACCTTCGCGCGCCAGGACCTGCTTCGCGACCCGCTGCCCGCCGGCTTTGACCTGATCGTATGCCGGAACGTCGTGATCTACTTCACCGACCAGGCCAAGACCGAGCTGTACCGGGGCTTCGCAAATTCGCTGCGGCCGCGTGGTACGCTCGTCACCGGCGCGACGGAATCGATCGCTGGCGCGAAGTCACTCGGCTTGGATCTGCTGTCCCCGGGGTTCTATGCTCGAGCGGCTCAAGCCGGTGGGCCGTGGTCGATCTCGCGCGAGTAGTGGTCACACAGCAGGAACCCGAGGCGGCACGGATGCCCACCACGTTGCCAAGTTTCGACGACCCCGAATCCGGAGCAGGCGAACACCCGGAGCAGGCCGAGGGAGCGGGGTTTGCGACGGCATCCCGGGGCGCCGCGGCGATGCAGGCGAACGCGCTGACGCAGACGAACGGGCCGATGCCGACGCCGCGGATCCTGATCGTGGACGACGACACGTACGTACACGTG
>JAJYGO010000445.1:0-3730 GCA_021785115.1 Chloroflexota bacterium
GTCGGTTCCGAGGGAGATCTACACGATCGCGGTGGAAGCGATCGAGGGGGAACGGCGGGCATACTTCGGGCTCTTCAGTGCCTCCCCCGACACGATTCTCCACAGGTCCGTGAGGGTGCTGGAGCTGTTCGTGAGCCTGCTGAAGAGGCTGCGAAGCATCGCCGACGACCACGCTCCGAAGTTCCGATCGGAAGGCTTCATCCGGTTCTTCGCGATGCTCGCGGAGGAGCTGGACGACGAGTACTTCCAGGCCGTTGAGGAACATCTGAGGGAACTCAGGTTTCGCGATGGCGTGCTGCTCAGCGCCGAGCTGGGAACAGGCAACAAGGGCACACACTACGTGCTTCGGAAACCCAAAGACCAGGGCGGGTGGATGAAGCGGGTTGCCGCGAGAACGGGCTCCGGGTACACCTTCCAGATCCCGGACCGCGACGAGAGCGGCGCCCAGGCGTTGGCTGAGATTCGAGGGCAGGGCGTCAATCTGGTCGCCAACGCACTTGCCCAGTCGACCGATCACATCCTCAGCTTCTTCCGCATGCTGCGGGTGGAGCTCGCCTTCTACGTTGGTTGCTTGAATCTGCACACACGGCTGGCCGCGAAGGGCGAGCCCACCTGCTTCCCCACGCCTGCGCCCACCCGCGAACCACGTTTCTCGTGTCAGGGGCTCTACGACGTCTCTCTCACGCTGAACCTCGACACCAGGGCGGTGGGCAACACGGTGACCGCCGATGGCAAGTCACTCGTCGTGATCACCGGCGCCAATCGAGGCGGGAAGTCGACGTTTCTGCGAAGCGTCGGCCTGGCGCAGCTGATGATGCAGTGCGGCATGTTCGCACCCGCAGAGCGCTTCCGGGCCAGCGTTTGCGACCAAGTCTTCACACACTACAAGCGCGAAGAGGATTCCACGATGGAGAGCGGAAAGCTCGATGAAGAGCTGGGCCGGATGAGCGCCATCGTTGCTGCGATCACGCCGGACTCCATCCTGCTCTGCAACGAGTCGTTCGCATCGACGAACGAGAAAGAGGGGTCCGAGATCGCCCGGCAGGTGATCCGGGCGCTCCTGGCGGCTGACATCAAGCTCTTCTTCGTGACCCACCTATTCGACCTGGCCCAGGGACTCTACCTGCAACAGAAGGGGAACGCTCTGTTCCTCCGGGCCGAGAGGCAGGCCGACGGGCATCGAACCTTCCGGCTCGTCGAGGGCCAGCCCTTGGCCACGAGTCATGGGGCAGACCTCTACCGCCGCATCTTCGGCACGAGCCTCTCCGCCGCGCCCGTGTCGACCGTTGCCGAACCCGGCGTCACCTCCCAGCCACCAGATACGCGGCGAGCAACGCGACGAACACGTACAGCAGGCAGCGATTGACGTTTCCGGGAGCGAGATCCCCGGCCCGCCCGATCCTCCGAAGCAGCGGTCCACACAGGTGGCGCTCGAACAGCGGGAACACTCGGCGGTGGTGATGAACCAGGCCCGATCTCGCCGCTGGGTTGTCCGAACAGGCGGGTCGCGCTGGCATTGCCTCCCGGGACCCCCCACAGCTTGCGCTCGACACGGTGCTCCGTGTCACTCGGCCGTCTCGTCCACCTCACCAGCGCTCACGGACACCACGCCCTCCATCTCCGACAGCCCGCTGACCAGCTCCACGACCGGTTCACTACCAACAAGCTGGAACGTGACCGATACGGCCCTCCCCATGTCGAGATCCGGAGGCTCGGCGTCGTGGTTCCGCCCGTCCCTTGGTCGCTGGTCCGTTCGACCCCTCCACGGACGACCAGAGTCCCTTTCGACCGAGGCTTGGCTCACGGTGAAACCCTTGTGGGTGCACTCGACCAGGGCTCTCCGCAGCACGCCGTACCCGTCCCAATAGGTCATTCGCAGTTGAGAGGAAACGAGGCGGGACTGAGGGAGCCGTCGAGCCAGGGGGGTGAACCCGAAGACGACGGCGAAGTGGCCGGCAGTGACAAGGATTGCCAGCAGCGGCAAGCCGGCCCCGGCGGCCATGCCCACCGCTGCGGTCAGCCATACGACGGCAGCGGTGGTCAGTCCCTTCACGGCATCCCGGCGCACGAAGATCAGGCCGCCACCGATGAAACCGATCCCCGACACGATCTGCGCGGCCACGCGCGAGGGATCGAGGATGACGCGATCGTAGGAGACCACGTCGGTGAAGCCGTACTTGGACACGATGACGATCAGGGCCGCGGCGAAGCCAACCAGCGTGTGGGTCCGTACCCCTGCGCTCTTCTGGCGAACCTCCCGCTCCAAGCCGATCAACGCCGAGAGGACGAAGGCAAGACCCAGCTCCCCGATCTGGGTCCAACCCTGGCCGGTCGGCTCGCCGAAGGTCGCCACGACCGACGGCAATGCCATCAGATGGCCCCTTTCTCCGGCGGCATCGCAGCGGCCGACGGAGCACCATCAGCCACCCGGGATCGGCACCCGCGCGTCGCACGAGCCCTCATGCGACGGATGTCGATGTCGACCGGCACCGAACCCTATCACCTCCCGGCGACGAGGTACGCGACGAGCAACGCGACGAACACGTACAGCAGGTAGAGATTGACGTCTCCCGACTGGAGCGGGCGGACGAGATCCCCAGCCCACTCGATCGTCCGCAGCAGCGGTCCGTACAGGTAGCGCTCGAACAGCGGAAACACTCGGAAGTGGTAGTGAACCGGCCCCGACCTCCCCG
This sequence comes from Chloroflexota bacterium, assembly GCA_021785115.1. Next base: position 2,694 of record JAJYGO010000445.1, read on the forward strand.
CTGGGTCGTCCGAAGCGCGCTCGACGTGGACCTCCGGTCGATAGAGTCGGTCGAACGTGACCCTGACCGGGTTGGCGAAGGTCGAGGCCGTGTGCTGCATGCGCGGCCGAAAGCTCACGATGCCCCCGTCCCACACGGGGACCTTTCGACTGCGCGCCCGCGGCCGTGAGGCCGCGTACACGAGCAACGGCACCCCAAGGATCCCCAGGAGGAAGACGGCGAGGTAGGTCGGTGAGAACGCGGAGAAGTTCGTGTGGGCAGGGATCACGGTCAGGTTCGGCACCAGGAGCCTCGAGTGGATCTGGATCCCCGTCGTGGCGCGGACCGCGTCGTCGAGCGCGGTGAGCACGAGCGGGGCACCGACGCCGAGCCCGACGCAGGTCGCGGCCAGGAGGGCGGGTCCCGCGAGCGGCTGGCCGCGCTCCTGAGCCTCCGCCGCTCGTCTAGATCGGGGCATCCCAAGGAAGGGGATGCCGAACGCCCGGATGAACGCGTTGATGGCGAGACCCCCGGTCAGGGCCATCGCAGCGCCGGCGACAACGATCAGGATGCCGACCAGATGGCTCGGGATGCGGAATCCCTGGAACAGTCCCTGGAACACGAGCCACTCGCTGACGAACCCGTTGAGCGGAGGCAGCGCCGCGATCCCGAGCGTCCCCACCAGCGAGACCACGGCGGACGAGGGCAGCCCCCTGATCAAGCCACCCAGACGGTCCATGTCCCGAGAGCCTGCGGCGTGCTCGATCACGCCGGCTTCCAGGAACAGCAGCGTCTTGTACGTGCCGTGGTTCAGCGTGTGATAAAGGGCGGCGAGCAACAGGAAGGCGGCTAGGGCCGCCTGTCCGTAGGCGCTGAAGGTCATCGACGCGCCGAGCGCGGTGAAGATGATTCCCACGTTCTCGATGCTGGAGAAGGCGAGGAACCGCTTCAGATCTCGTTCCACCAGCGCGTACAGGATGCCGAGCACGGCGGAGATCGCGCCAAGCGCCATGGCGAGCAGCCCCCACCAGGCGGGGCCGCCTGGCAGCAGCTGATAG
>JAJYGO010000445.1:3740-24333 GCA_021785115.1 Chloroflexota bacterium
TAGGCAAAGAGCACGACCCCAAAGACCCCGAGCTTGATCAGCAGTCCGGACAGGAAGGCCGAACCGTCCGCGGGGGCGGCCGGGTGCGCCTCCGGCAGCCACACATGAAACGGGACCAGACCGGCCTTGATCCCGAACCCCACGAGCGCCAAGGAGAACACGACCCCCCGCGACGTTCCCGATAGGGCTCTCGAGCGCAGTGCGATCCCGGCGAAGTCGAGCGTGCCGGTCTTCGTCCCGAGGATCGTGAACGCAGCGACCACCAGACCGAATCCCACCTCCCCGAGCGCAAGGAAGATGAACGCGGCCCGGGCCACGCCCGCCTGCCGGTGGTGCCGGAGGATCAGGAGGTAGGACAGGAGCGTCATGGACTCCCAGGCCACCAGGAACGTGGTGGCGTTCCCGGCCACCAGGACGCCGAGCGAGGCCACGAGCGCCATCGGGTAGACGAACAGGTAGACGGCTGTTCCCGCACCTACCGCGTGATACCGCGGCTGGTACAGGCCGATGGCCAGCGAAACGAGACCGAGGAGCGCGATGAACACCCCCGCCACCGGGGCACCCCGCAGCGCCAAGCCCCCGATCGGGCCCGACGCGGCCAGCCGGAGCGACGCGGCCGTTGGCCGAAGCAGCAGCATGACCCCGCCCACGAGGGCGGCCGCTCCCCCCGCAGCGGAGAGCCACGCTGATGCCACGAGCCCCATCCTCCGCCTGGCCCCGAGACCGACGAACGCGGCGAGCACCCAGAGCGTCACCGAGGACGCCAGGACCACTGCCGCCGATCTCACGTAGCACCCCCCGGCGAGCCGTGGACGAGGCCGATCGAGGAGACCCGCTCCTCCAGCCGCCCGACCGCCACGAGGAGGCCCTGAAGCAGCGCCAGGGGGCTCGGCGGGCACCCCGGCACGAACACGTCCACGGGGACGACTCGATCGACGGATCCGTGCACCAGCTCGTCCTCGCTCCAGATGCCTCCGAGGGCACAGGCCCCGACCGCCACGACGACCCTGGGATCAGGCGTCGCCTCATAGGCCTTCCGCAGCAGGACGTCGGCGGCCCGGATCGCTGGGCCCGTCACGAGGAGCAGGTCGGCGTGCCTGGGGGCGGGCGTGAAGAAGAAGCCCAGCCGATGCAGGTCGTAGTGGGGAGCCCCCAGGAGCCGGATCTCCGACTCACACACGGCGCAGGATCCCGTGTCCACCGTCCGGATGTGCAGGCTCCGTCCAAGCAGGGCTGCCGCCCGGCTCCCCAGCTCCTCGGCGAGTCGCTTCTCAGCGTTCACGCGCCGCCTCCGGCGATCGGGATCCGCTTCACGAGGAGCCCGCGCGCGGTCGCGGCAAGCTCGAACTCTGCGCTGGACCGGACGGCGTCGCCGGCGAGCTCTGCGCAGCGCCCGCAGGATGTGCACGCCCCGAGGTCCAGGATCAATGCCTCGCCGTCCCGGAGCAAGGCCCCCGTGGGACACGCGCGGCTGAGGCCATCCGCCAACTCCTCGGTGAGGCGTTCGGGGTCGAACGAGGGCGGGGACGGGAGGGCCCTCGCCCACTCGTCCGTCACGCGAGGGTAGCGGGTCGTGACGACCCCCCGACGAAGGCCCCGAATGAACCAGGCGGCCATCAGCGCGCGAACCCCGCCACGGTCAGCCAGAAGCTCGCCTCGATGATCGGGACGTCCGTGAAGACGTTCTGCGAGCGGACCGCGTCGTCGAAGGCACGCCAGTTCCGAACCGATGCCGGCCGCAACCTGGCGCGCCCGATGGTTCCGTCAGGCGCCAACTCGACCCAGGCCATCGACTCCCCCCTGCTCGACTCAGCCCACCCGAGCCCCCAGCGGGACCCGTCCGCCACCGTCGTGCGCGCCTCGCGACGGCGCTCCCCGGCGACCGGGGTACCGCCGTCGAGGACCTCGCCGATCAGGCGACGGGACTCCTCGATCTCCTCCAGCATCACGTGGGCCCTCGCCAGAGCGTCCCCGGCCTGACGCACCGCGGGGCGGACCCGGAGATCCTCGTCGGCGCCCCACGGGTGGTGGCGCCTGATGTCCGAGGGCACGCCCGACGCGCGGGCGACCGGCCCCACCAGCCCAAGACGGCGAGCCGCCTCCTCGGTCACCTCCCCCGTTGCCTCGAGCCGGTCCACGAAGGAGTTGGTCCCCATGAGCGCCGCAGTCACCCGCCGCAACTCGTCGCAGGCTCCGGGAAGGAGCGATCGCAGGACGTCCTCCGCCGGCGCTCGACCGACCCCGCCGACCGCGACGACACCGAAGAGGTATCGGTGACCGAAGGCGGCAAGGTTCACGCGGAGCAGACGCTCGAGCGCGATCTCCGACTGTGCCTGTCCCACCGACAGGCCGGTCGTCTGGCAGAGGGCAACGATCGCCGCAGCATGGTTGTAGACGCGCTCCAGCTCGAGCGCGAGCGCCCGGGCCCGTTCGGCCCGGGCATCGACCTCCAGACCCAGGGCGAGCTCTACGGCACGGCAGAAAGCGAGGCCGTTGCCGACCGCCGAGAGGCCCTCGACCCGCTCGACCAGGAACAGGGCCTGCTCAGGCACCATTCCGCTCAGCCGTCGCTCCACCCCGCGGTGCTTGTGCCAGTGGAACAGGTACAGGTCGAGGACCTCCTCCCCCGTGGTCACGAGTCCGAGGTACAGCGACTCCCATCCGGCAGCGCGAACCGGGCCGAAGGGAAACTCGAAGGCCTCTCCCTGGATGTAGTGCGGGGCCCTGGCCTCACGGATCGTCTGCGGCTCCACCGCGCGGGGACCTGCGAACCCCGGGAAGGCGTCCTCCGCGTGCGGCGGGATCAGCACCCGGTTCAGCGACTTCCCCGTCGAAGGACGGACCCCGAAGTGCTCGAAGATCTCCGACTCCTCGACGAAGGCCGCCGGCGCGATGTCGGATAGCGAGGCGTAGGTGTCCCCGGGGACCGCGGATTCCAACACGATGTATCGGCCCGACGCATCAAGCGCGTACACGAGGTGGAGGACCAGCTCCCCTGCCCGCGGGGTCGCGAACAGGTCCACCAGGCGAGCCTCGGGAACCGCCGTCATCGCGTGTGCCGCGGCCTCCAGGTCGTCGGGTTCGACGCGCGTGAACGCGATCCCGGGTGCGACGAGCGGAACCTCGAACGGCGACGCGACCGCGGGGCGCGGGCCGCTCTGGTCGCCCGTGCCGGGAAGGGCACCCCCCTGCGCGCGCTCGCTCATGTGATGGCCCGGATGGAGTGCAGGATCAGCTGGTTCAGCGCCGCGGGAATCCACACGCCGAGCACGAGGAGCAGGAGCAAGCCCGTGATCAGGGGAGTCCCCGCCAGCAGACGGACCGCTGCGGACGGGTACGGGCTCTCTCGCGGCGGCCCCTGCCCCACAGCCATCGAGGTCGACGTCCTGAGGAAGAAGACGAACGCGATCACCAGCAACAACAGGAGGAACCCCGCCAGCAGCGCGCTGGAGTTGGCGAAGCCGGCGCGCACGATCGTGAACTCGCTGAGGAACAGCCCAAACGGCGGAGAGCCCACGATGGCCAGGGACGCCAAGAGCAGGACGCCTCCGGCCACCGGCATGGTGTCGAGTGCCCCGTGCACCTCCGCCGCAGTCCGTGTCCGGTACCGAAGGACCACGTCCCCGCCGGCAAGGAACAGGACGGCCTTGCCGATCGCGTGACCAAGGATCTGAAGGAGCGCTCCGTACAGGCCGAGCGTCCCGCCGAAGCCCAGAGCTACGGCAATGATGCCCATGTGCTCGATCGAGGAGTAGGCGAAGAGGCGCTTGAAGTTCCCCCGTCGCACCATGAACAGGGCCGCGAGGGTGATCGAGAGGAACCCGAACGTGAGGAGCACGGCGTCCGGGTAGCGAGACCCCACACCGGCCTCGGCGATCGCTCGGAACCGGATGATCGCGTACATGCCGGTCGTGAGCAGGGCCGCCGACAGCATCGCGCTCGCCGGGCTCGGCGCCTCCGAGTGTGCGTCGGGGAGCCACGTGTGCATCGGTGCAAGCCCCACCTTCGTCCCGTATCCGATCACGGCCAGCAGGAAGCCCAGCTTCAGGCTCTGCGTTCGCAGGCCGGCGGCGTGCTGGAAGAGCGAGACCCAGGTGAGCTCGCGGTTGGCCCCGAGCCCGAGCGACGTCGCCGCATAGAAGACGAACAACGTTCCGACCAATGCGATCGTGACGCCGAACGAGCTGATGATGATGTACTTCCAGGCGGCCTCCAGCGAGGTCGCCCGCGCCTCGAGGGCCACCAGCACCGCGCTCGCGAGCGTGCTCGCCTCGACCAGCACCCACAGCAGGCCGAGATTGCCGGCCTCGACCGAGGCCAGCATCAGCGCGGCGAATGCACCGAAGAACCCGAGGTAGAGCCTGACCTGGAAGCTCGAGAGCGCCCGCGCGTGCTCCTCCGCGCGCAGGTACGCGACCGATCCCATCGACGCGAGCGCGACCACGACGGCGATCGTGACCAGGAAGAAGGTGCTCAGTGGGTCCACGTAGACGAAACCGCCCCAGGCCTCGAACGGCCCCATCTCGGCCACCCGAACGGCGAGCGCGAGGGCCGACCCGACGGCCCCGAGCCCTCCTGCCACGGCGGCGGGCCCCCACCAGCGGCGCGCACCGGAGAGAGCCGCGATGGACCCGGCCAGGGGGAACGCGGCCACCAGCACGACCAGCCCGATCACCCGCGCAGCCCTCGCAGCTCGCTCGCGCTCGCGGCCGCCAGCCGATGGGCGATGCCGGACACGAGCGCGAGCATGATGAGGACCGCCGCCACGAGGTCCAGAAAGATCCCCGCCTCCACGATGAACGGGAACGTCGCCACGAGGGTGATCGCGGCGAGGAACACGCCGTTCTCCACGATGAGCCACCCAAAGAGCTGGGCGATCGTGTGCCGGCGAACTACCATGGCGAGCCCCCCGAGCAGGATGACCGCCGTGGAAAGGGGGATCACCGCGACCGCCACCGCCCCCGTCGGCAGCACGCGCGGACCGATGACGAGGTAGGCAAACGCGGTCAGCAGCGCCCCGAGGATCAGCGTGGTGGACAGGCCGAGGGCAAGGGCCGCGTCACGCTTCAGGTCCAGGCGGGTCAGCAACAGCCGGCGCGTCACGAGCGGGATCCCGATGCCCTTGATGGCGAGCGTGAGGACCGCAAGCACCCACAGATCGGTCGCCCGGAAGTGGTACGCGACGGTGCCCGCTGCCACGGCGAGCACCATGGACTGCACCGCGTAGTACGCGACGTAGCGGTCGAACAGCTTCGAGCCGAGGCAAGCGAAGGCCGAGAGCAGGATCAGCACCGAGCACAAGTCGACCAGGATCCCTTCCGTGGACGTGGCCGAGAGGCTCTCCATGTCGCGCTACCTCCCGATGACGTAGGAGGTCGTGATGCCGATGAGGGCGAGCAGGAACGAGGCCCCCAGGAACTCGGCGATCCGAAAGAACCGGAGCTTGGCGAAGGACGAGTCGATCACAACGATCGCTGCACCGCAGATCGCAAGCTTCCCGAGCAGCGCGAGGATTCCCAGCAGACCGCCAGCGAGGCTCGTCGCGTTCCCCAGCCCCCAGGGGATCAGGAACACGTTCACGAAGATCGAGGAGAGCAGGAACAGCTTCATCCAGCTCCCCCACTTCACGATCGCGTACTCGCGTCCGGAGTACTCGAGGACCCGCCCCTCCTCGATCATCGAGATCTCGATCGTCCCGCCCGGGTTGTCGATCGGGATCCGGCCGTTCTCGGCGAGCAGCAGCATGAAGAAGGCGACTGCGCCAAGGAGGTGCGTCGGCAGGACCATCGCGTAGGGCGAGCCGGCGATCGCGTGGTTCATCAGGTACGGGTTGTCGGAGGCCGAGAGCACGCCGACGGTGAAGAAGACCAGGATGAGGGTCGGCTCGGCGAGGCTCCCCATCCAGGCCGTCCTGCTCGCCCCAAGCCCTCCGACCGGGCTCGCCGTGTCCAGCCCGGCCAGGGAGATCGCGAAGCTGCCGAGGCTCAGGACGAAGGCGCCCCCGATGAGATCAGCGAGGAAGGCCAGTGGCAGAGGCTCGTTCGTGATGATGGGAACGATGGCAGACACCGTCAGGTAGCAGGCGAACGCCACGAACGGCGCCCCTCGGAAGACCCACGAAGCCTCCTCGCTGATCGCGCTCCCCTTTCGCAGGAGCTTGGCGAGGTCGCGGTAGGGCTGCAGCACGCTCGGCCCACGCTTGGACTGGACGATGGCCTCGGCCCGGGCGATCGCGCCGGCGTAGAGGGGGGCGAGGGCCAGCACGACCAGGCTCTGCAGGACCTGAAGCAGAATGGCCACCATGGCTCCACCTCCGAGGGGTAGAAGCCATCAGCCATCCCGCACCCGGGGAGGCGTTCGCGAGCTTCATCGCGTGTGACGCCTGCTTGAAGGGTACGGTAGCAGCGGCCTGCAAGCCGGTCAAACACCGAGGCAGATCAGCACACCGAGCTGGGCATGCGAGCCGCAGCCACCGGTCAGCCGCCTTCCTCGGGGCCGGCAGCGGGCGGCTCCTGGCGGAGCAGGACCTCCATCGACTGCGGGAAGACGTCGATCACGGTCACGGATCCCGTCGGCACCTGAACGCGCCACGTGGACCGCCCGTCCGACCGCCTGCTCCTCCCGATGAGGAAGCGGATCGGGAGCTCGTGGGAGACGGCCGCGGCGGCTGCTCCGGCATGCTGGGCCGCGATCCTTTGGATCGCCCGAACCACCCTATCCGCCATCCGGCGCACCGGCTCGCCCCCCGGAGGTGTTGCCCTCTCAGGATCGTTCCGGAAGAGCGCAAACCCTTCCGGATCGACTCGTTCCGCCTCCTCGAGGGTGAGGCCGGTCCACCTACCGTAGTCGAGGTCGACGAGATCGCGCGCGATCTCGACTGGCGTCCCCGCCAGCCCAGCAACGATCCGAGCCGTCCCGAGCGCCCGTTGCAGCGGGCTCGCGTAGACGATGGCGAGCCCGGCACCCGCGAGCCGTGCGGATGCCCACCGCGCCTCGGCCAATCCCATCTCGTCCAGCGGGGGGTCTTCGAGGCCTCGAAAGCGCCCCTGCGCGTTCAGCGCGGTGCGACCGTGACGGATCAGGTAGATGCGGGTCATCTTCAGGCCAGCCTGGGCACTCGGTCGACTCCCGTCCTCGTGAAGCCTGACGCCTGGCGACGGACGGACCTCAACGGGGCGCTCCCGGCCGATCCGCCCGCCACAGCGACGCGGCGACGATCGCCGCAGCGACCGCCCCCACCACGGCACGCCCGAGGTCCAGGCGAGCTCCAGGGACCGGAATCAGGAGCGCAACCAGGACGAGGAGACCTCCGGTCCCGCGCAACCGTCGGCCGAACGCATGCACGTCGCGCCGATGGGGAATTCGGTGAGCCCGGTCCGTCACCATCCCCGGACGCGTGTCTCGGCCTGTCCCATGGCCGGGACCGGCCGGATCGATCGAGTAGACGCGAGGCGTCACGCGGTGACAGCGGGGACACCAACCGAAGGGATCGTCGATTTCCCCGCCACACACCATGCACCTGTCCACGGCTCACCCTCTTCCCGGATCGTCGGGGCCCGCCGGCATTCCCTTCAGCCTTCCGACGCCGATCCGCCGGGATGGGGCGCCCCCGCGAGCTTTCGTGCGAGTCGACGGGCCGCGGGCGCGCTCCGTTCCGGTTCAAGGCCGGCCTCCATCAGGGAGCGTGCAAGCGCCTCGACCTGTCCACGCTGCAGCGTCGCGAGTTCGGCGAACGTCTCCGGGTCCGCACGCCTCGACGCGGCCGCAAGATGCGGCTGGCACAGGCCGAACGAGCCCTGCAACGCGCGGACCCCCTCGGGCCGTCGCGCCATCTCCGCCACGAGGTCGAGGGCGTCGTGCGCACGCCGCCTTCCGGCCGCGCACGCGAGACACGAGATCTCCCGGGGCGCGTTCCGGGCGAGATCCTCCAGCACCGCCTCGGAGAGCCTTCGTAGAACCCTCGAGGCCGAGCGGGTGAACGAGGCGTCGGCGCGCACCCACACGCTCGACCAGTGGCTCGCGCAGAGACCCCGGCCGGCCACGAGCCGATCCACCGTGTCGGGATCCCGGATCGTCGTGTGCAGGAGCCAGGACACGATCGCCTCTTCGGACTGCCGAGCGAGGGCGCAGACCGGGCAGTCCGCGAGCTCCCTCAAGGCGAGCTCGAGCTCGGCGACCCCCCAATCCCTCTCGACGCGCGCGCCGACGATGTCACGCGGTCGCCATCGGCGCATCAGGCAAACCACCCTCGTCTCGCATCTCGCCGCTCCGGTCCGCCACGGGATGCGAGTCCTCGCTCGGGAAGAAGCATGGGCAGCGCGCCGGTCCGCCGCCGGAGCGTGCCAGGAACAGCTCGGTGGCGATGCTCGGGTGGCGGCACATGCCCACCACCTGGTACCCGTCTTCGCCCGTCGCCGCCCGCTCGAACGCGAGCAGATACGCGCACGACGGGCACTCCCTGTCGGAGAATGGCCACGCCATGGCTCCTCCTCACCGGGAGCCGCAGGCACCAGGAACCGCCTGTGCTCCACGTCCCAGCAGGAGCCATCAGCCCGGTCGGGCAGTTCGGCGGATCCGCCGAGGCGGCGCTCCATCGCCCAAGGGCCAGTGTACGGACCGCCGTCCGGCTGGGCAAGCAGCGAGCGAGCGGGAAGGCATGCACCCTCGTCGCCGTTGACCGACCCTGGCTGGGCCGGTAGGCTGGATTCGGCGATGGAGCACCGCCCGGGGGTCACCGGCCCCCGAAGCGCCTGTACCCCAAGGCTGATGGCTCCTGGCAACAGCCAGGGGCGCGCCGTCTTCGGGAGGCGGGCATGGGCGCACGTCGACGCACGGAGCCGGATTCCACGGCTGATCGCGTCACGGGGATCGCCGTCCGCGTAGCGGGGTTGCTGGCGATCGCCTTCCCCCTCGTGGCGGAGTCGTCCCGTTCCTGCTCGCGGTCTTCACGACCCGCCTTCTGGAGTTCGAGCAACGGAGGAGCTGCTGATGCCTGATGACCTCACTCTCGTCGAGCTGCGTTGTTCCGCTGTCGTCCCCCGTGTGGATGAGGTGCTGTTGGTGAGGCACGAGCGCGACCACGCGTCCTACTGGGTGTTGCCCGGTGGGCACCCGCGATCGGGGGAGATCGCCTCCGCCGCGGTCGCCAGAGAGGTTCGCGAGGAGACGGGCCTCGCCGTGGACATCGGCCGCGTCCTCTTCCTCTGGGAGGGCATCGACCCGGATGCGGGACGAAGGATCCTCGAGATCGTGTTCATCGCCCAGCTGCGGGACGGTGAGCCCGAGTCCAGACCGGACGAGACGGCACGATTCTTCCCGCTGTCAGAGCTCCCGGCCGATCTGTATCCACCGGTTGCCGGCTACCTGAAGGGCGCATGGCGCGAGGGCTTCCCGCGGTCAGCGCCGTATCTCGGGAACATGTGGCGGGGCATGAACTCGGTCGCCTCGTCCGAGCTTCATGCTGTCGGGGGAACCGGGTGACGTGATCACGTGGTTCTGTCCCTCATGCTTCGCGGAGGTCGCGCCGCACGACGACCGATGCGAGGCCTGCGGCGCTCGGATCCCCGTGCGCGACGACTACGAGGACGGGTTGATCGCAGCGCTGCGACGTCATCGCCTGGAGGATCGCAGAGTGCTCGCCGCGAGCATCCTGGGCAGACGTCGATGCGAACGCGCCGTTCCCCACCTGATCGAAGTCGCTCGCGACGACCCGGACCCGTATGTTGCAGCCGAGGCAGTCCGGGCGCTCTGCCTGATCGGTGGGGCTGAAGCGGCGGCGACCGTCCGGAGCCTCACCGAGGCTCCCGCGTTCATGGTGCGACGCGCCGCCCAGGAGTGCCTTCGAATCCTCCAAGGGGAGGCGCCGGACGCCGCGGGAGGCGACGACGAGTGAGCTCGGTGCGGGGAGTTCAGGCGAGCTCGTCGAACGTGTGACCCCATGCCCACCACCGGGCGAACGTGGGGAAGTCGGCCGAGATCTCGGTCTCAAGGAGTTCCAGGAAGCGCTCCAGACGTCGATCGGCCCCCTCCCCGAGAACGGGAAGGAGCCTCGCCGGTTCCCGCCGACACAGGGCGACGACGGGGGACACCCGCACCTTTTCGAACCGGGCGAAGTTCGGGTAGTGCAAGGAGTTCTCCGGGCTCGCCACCCCAGCGAGGAGATCCCACTGGCAGAGCGCGCTCACCAACATGTCGTCACCACCGAACTCCTCGAGCCAGGCGGGCTCCCTCCGCCCGAGCTGTAGGGCCCGATCGAAGAAGTCGTGGAGCGTCCTCGCCGTCTCGCCCCAGCCGGGGACGAACAGAGGATGATCCGCGACGGGGAACTCGCCCCGTACTCGCCCTGGAACCGATTCGCCCGTGAGGAGCCCCACGAAGCTCCACTCCCTCCGATGCGCGGCGAGCGCTCCAAGCAGGAAGTACCGAGCGATGGCCTCCTCAGCGGGGGCCACGAGGTCGACCCGGTCAACGTCGGCACGAGGGGCATCGGCGAGACTCAGCAGGTAGATCGAGCAGAGCGCGCGGGCCGACGCCTGCCAGACTCTCGGCGCCCGGCCCGAGAGCCCGACCATGCCGAGCACCGCGACGCGATCCGCCGCGGCCACGATCTCCGCCAATGGGTCGTCGGCGCGATCACCCCCGGATGCCCGCCGCCAGACTCGGCTGGCCTGCAGGGCGAGCCGATGGGCGAGCACCGACATCCCCTGTCGGTCGCCGCGCTGGAGGAAGCGATCCTTGAACTCCTCGAGCGGCGTCACGAGCAGCTGATCGAGCGCCTGCGGATCCGGGCCGGGGCGCCTGCGACGCGAACCGGCATAGGCCGCGTCCAGGTCCGCTCGGGATGCCAGGCGAAGCGACCCCCCGCGGAAGACCCAGCACTCACCCTTCCGAAGCGAGCCGGCGGCCTGTCCGACCACGTATGGGGGATCCGGATCGACGATCGTGGCGAGGACGGCCGCCCCATCCGGCACGGCAGGCAGCACCTCGATGGCGAGATCCAGCGACGGGTCGACCCCACGAACGCCCAGGCGCTCGACCCAACCCCGCACGTTCGCGGCCTCGCGGCGGGGGACATCGTACAAGCAGAGCGCCCCCGGCACCGGTCCGGACTCGAGGTTGCCGAGTGCGACAAGGCGCACCAGCACCTCGGCTTCCAACGCCGTGTCGGCCTGAGCCATCGACACGAAGAAGATGAATGGGGACTGGCCGCCCAGACCCTTCGGGCGCCGCATCCGGGCCAGCTCGTGTGCCGCACGAACGAGCGAAGGGACCGGAGCGCGATGGCGACGAACCTCGCCCATGCCTAGCCCCCGCCGCGCTCCACGAGGAACCCGAACAGCCAGGACCACCCGCTGGGCCACCCGACCGCCTTGACCCAGGCGGCCTCCACCTCGGGTGGCTGCTCCTGGAACCGGGTGGCGTGACGTCCGATGTCTCGGTCGTCGTGGAATGAGGCGAGAGAGGGTACCTCCGGACGAGTCCACGCGAGATCGAGGCCATTCGGGATCAGCGACGCGCGATCACCGTCGGACATGAGCTGTCGCCCCGCCTACCCTCACTCCGGGTTGCGGAAGAGGCGAGCCGCGATCGGCGCGTGTCCGCCTCGTCCGCGAAGTGGTATGCGGAGGTCCCGAAGGCGGCGCCTGACGGTCTCGCTGGGCTGCCCCGTGAGGAGCTCGATATGCCGCGCGGAGAGCCCCTCATCCTCATAGAGCTCGCGCAGCAACTCGGGGGTCAGCGGGGCTGGGACCGGGAAGCGCTGAGACACCGTACCGGCGACCGCGCGCTTCGGAACACCGTGACGACGCAAGGCGTCCTCGACGCGGGGATCGTCGTAGAGGGCCTTGAGCAGCTCGATCCTCGTGGTCCTCGTGCCTCTCGTCCCCCCCGCCCGAACCGCCAGGCCATGGTCATGTGCGGCGCGCAGGACGACGTTGCGAGACACGCCGAGCATGCGACCGATGTCGTCGGCGCTCCACCCCCGGTCGACGTAGAAGAACTCGAGCAGCGGCCGGCTCACCCGACGGCGGTCCTCGCGGTTGCACCGACCTCGGGTCCGGATCGGGACTTGGTGGGCGCGCAGGCTTGCCTTCACCTTGCTCGGGCTGACTCCCGTCCACGTCGCCACCTCCTCGACCGTGAGGCGCTGCCCAAGGTAGAGCTCCTCGAGCAGCTCGCGCGAAACGAGCGGGGATCTGCGTCGCGTGCCGCCCCGGCCCCGGTGGCGGACCGGGATGCCGAGTTGGCGGAGACGCCGCGTGACCTGGCCGCGAGACAGGTTCAACAGCCCGGCGATCTCGTGCGTCGAGAGACCAAGCGTGCCGTAGAGCTCCTCCAACAGCACGCGCTCGCGGTCGGCGATGGCAACCCCCCGCCTCGACCGGATCGGAATGTCCAGGTCGTTCAGCCAACACCGCACGGTCCGGCGACTGGCGCCGAGACTGACCGCGATCGCGTCCATGGAGAGCCCCCGACGGACGTAGAGCTCCTCGAGGAAGGCCCTCGAGGGATGGCCGGCGGACCCTCGCGGGGCGTCGACAGCAGCATCGAGCACGATCGATGCCCCGGGGGTACATGGACGATCGGCAACGCGAACCGATTGCATGGCCTCTACCAACTCCTCGGTAGAGGCCATCAGCCTCGCGCTGGGCGCAAGACGTTACGCGAGCCTCATCGCGTATCTGCCTATCCCCTCACACGGTACCGCCGCGGGCAAGGGCGGTCAACCAGCCAGTGTGATCGCCCGGGACACCTCACCATCGCCCGGCCTTGGCTGACGACCCCAGCCAGGCCAGCTCACAAGGTCCCCGCCGATCCAGCAGGGAAGGATGCAGCCCGAGGCCATCCAACCAACCGTGGCCGACGGCCGCGTGGCCGCCGTTTCCGCTGGTGGGAGGGGCAGGATTCGAACCTGCGTAGGCTGCGCCGGCGATTTTACAGACCGCTCCCTTTGGCCACTCGGGCACCCTCCCGGAAGCGAAGAGAGTATACGGCGGCGGTCCCCGGGATCCTGCTTCGCCGTGCCGCGCTAGACTCCGGGCCATGGCGAAGGATGCGTTCTCGTTCGACGTGGTCTCGGAGGTCGACCTGCAGGAGGTCCGCAACGCCGTCGACCAGGCGACCCGTGAGATCGGGACCCGGTTCGACTTCAAGGGAACCGACACGACCATCGGCCTCGACGAGGACCTCATCGAGATCCGCTCCTCCACCGAGGACCGGCTCCGGGCCGCCGTCGAGGTCCTGAAGGAGAAGGTGGTCCGCAGGGAGATCTCGCTGAAGGCCCTGCGGATGGGTCAGGTGCAGCCGGCGGCCCGCGGATCCTTCAAGCAGACCGTGAACGTGACCCGCGGGATCTCCGACGAGAAGGCGAGGGAGATCAACAAGTTCGTCCGCGGCCTGCCGGTCAAGGTCCAGGCTCAGGTGCAGGGCGACCAGCTCCGGATCACGGCCAAGAAGAAGGACGACCTGCAGGCCGTCATCCAGGCCCTGAAGGCCGAGGACTTCGGCCTCCCCCTGCAGTTCACGAACTACCGGTAGCCGCCCGCGCCGCCAGCCGCTGCAGCCGCGCGATCCGCTGCGCCGTCGGCGGGTGCGTCGAGAACAGGTTCGCGAACTCGACACGCCGCCCGGCCAGCGGGTTCACGATGAACAGGTGCGCCTCCGCGGGGCCGACGGTGGCAGGTGCCGGCACCTGCCGGGACGCGGCCTCGAGCTTCCCCAACGCGCTCGCCAGCGCCAACGGGTCGCGCGAGAGCTCCGCGCCCGACTGGTCGGCCTGGTACTCGCGCGAGCGCGAGACGGCCATCTGGATCAGGCCCGCCGCGAGCGGCGCGAGGATCCACGCCACCAGGAACGCGAACGGCCCGAACGGGTTGCTCAGGCTGTCCCTGCTGCCGCCGAACCAGAACGCCATGCGGGCGAGGAACGTGATCGACATGGCGATGCCGGCGGCGATCGACCCAATCAACACGTCGCGGTTGCGCACGTGCGAGAGCTCGTGGGCGAGGACCCCGCGCAGCTCTCGCTCGTCGACCAGCGCCAGGAGGCCCCGGGTCACCGAGACCGCAGCGTGGCTCGGACCGCGGCCGGTCGCGAACGCGTTCGGCTGTGCCATGTCGCTCATGTAGATCCGCGGCATCGGCAGGCCCTCGGCCTGCGTCAGCTCGCGGACGACCCGGTGGAGCCCCGGCTCCTGCTGCTCGGTGACGGGCCGCGATCGCGTGGTCGCGATGGCGATCCGGTCCGAGAACCAGTACATCGCGAAGTTGAACGCCAGCGCGAGCATCAGGGCCACCACCGCGCCCTGGCCCCCACCGAGCCACTGCCCGACCAGCACGAAGAGCCCGCCCAGGGCGGCGATCAGCACCCAGGTCTTGACCCTGTTCACGTTCGTCCCCCCTCCGCCCGTTCCCCCCGACCGGGATTCCTTCCGGTCGGCCGGGCGTTCGTGTTCCCCGTGACGTGGAACGCCGGTCCTCGGTCGGCGCTTCCCGCCGGCCCGCCCCCGCGTCCCCCGTGCACGGATTCTCCCCCGCACGCCTGAAGGGAACCTGAGAGAAGGCCGGGCGAGGCGGACGGGACGGACGGTCGGAGCGGACATGGCGGCCCGGCGCGGCCGCTCTCAGCGGCCGACCAGCGCGGTGAGCGGCGCGAGCCGCGCGAACAGGTCGGGGAACACCCCGACGGCCAGCACGCCGAGCATCGAGAGCCCGCCGACGGCCGTGGTCAGGCCCGGCAGCCCCGCCGCCGCCGGGCGGCCCGCGGCCGCCTCGTCCATCCACATCGTCCGGACGACGGCCACGTAGTACACGAGCGAGATGACCGAGTTCACGATCATCGCGACCGCGAGCCACGGGCCGATGCCCCCGGCGTGGATGGCCGCGCGGAAGATGAACACCTTCCCCCAGAACCCCGCCATCGGCGGGATCCCGGCCAGCGACACCAGGCACACGGTCATCGAGGCGGCGGCGACCGGCGAGCGCGACCCGAGCCCGGCGAAGTCCTGCACCAGAAGGCCCGGGGACTCCCGCGCCACGCCGACGATCACGGCGAACGCGCCGAGGTTCATGACGCCGTAGATCAGCACGTACAGCACCACCGCCGAGAAGGCCTCGCGATCGACCGCCCCCCCGTGGGCGGCGAGGGCGAACGGCAGCAGCAGGTAGCCGGCCTGGGCGATCGACGAGTAGGCGAACAGCCGGACGATCTGGCGCTGCTGCAGCGCCACCAGGTTCCCGACGAACATCGTGAACACGCTGACGATGGCGAAGATCGGCGCCCACACCGCGGCCTTCGGCAGGAACCCGACGAACAGCACCTGCAGCAACCCGGCGAACCCGGCCGCCTTCGAGGCCACCGACAGGAACGCCGCCACCGGCGGCGGGGACCCCTCGTAGGTGTCGGGCGCCCAGAACTGGAACGGGAACGCGGAGACCTTGAACGCGAAGCCGACGACCACGAACAGGATCGCCGCCTCGGCCAGGGCGGTCCGGCCGGCTGCCCCGGCGAGCGCGTGGGCGATGCCGGCGAGGCGCGTCGTCCCGGTCACGCCGTAGACGAGGCTCATCCCGTAGAGCATCACGGCAGTCGACAGCACCCCGATCACGAAGAACTTGAGCGATGCCTCGTTCGACCGCGGGTCGGCCTTGCGGAAGCCGGACAGCAGGAACGCCGGGGCCGACACGAGCTCGAGCGAGACGAACAGCAGCAGCAGGTCGCGGGACGAGGACAGCGTCATCATCCCGAGGAACGACGAGAGCAGCAGCACGTAGTACTCGCCCTGCCACAGCCGCCCGTCGCGCACGTACCGGTAGGAGAGGACCAGCACCACCAGCGCCGTCGACAGGAAGAACGCCGTGAACAGCACGGCGAAGTCGTCCACCACGAACGAGCCGCCGAACAGCACCCGGTGGGCCCCCGCCAGCGTCAGCGTCGCGACCAGCGCCGCCGCCGTCCCGAGGAACGCCAGCGGCATCGCCGCGTGCTTGCGCTCGCGCGGCAGGAACAGGTCGACGACCAGCACCACCAGGATGGTCCCGGCCATGATCAGCTCGGGCGCGAGGGCGTGGTAGTCGATGGTCGGATTCATCGGACGAAGATCCTCGCGAGGGACGTGACGGGGTCGTTCGTCACGCCGGTGACGATCGCCGGCACCAGGCCGAGCAGGACGATCCCGGCGACCATCGGTGCCCAGGCCGTCCACTCGATGGCGGTGACGTCGCGCAGGCGGTGCTCCCGCCACGCCTCCGGCACCACCCCGAGGCCGACGCGCTGGATCGTCCACAGGAAGTAGCCGGCCGTGAGGATGGTGCCGATGCCGCCGAACACCATCAGGGTCCGGAACAGCGCGACGTTGCCAGCCGCCGGATGGTAGGCGGAGAAGAGCGCAAGCACCTCACCCCAGAAGCCGGCCAGCCCCGGCAGGCCGAGCGAGGCGATCGCGGTGAACCAGAACAGCGAGCCGAGGTGGCCGAGCTTCAGCATCATCCCGCCGCCGATCTCGTGGATCTGGCGGGTGTGGTAGCGGTCGTAGATGGCCCCGACCTCGAAGAACAGCATGCCGGTGATGAGCCCGTGGGCGACCATCGCGAAGATCGCCGCGTTGATGCCGATCGGCGAGAGCGTCGCGATGCCGAGCATCACGAAGCCCATGTGGCCGACCGACGAGTACGC
Organism: Chloroflexota bacterium; assembly: GCA_021785115.1. The sequence goes on from JAJYGO010000445.1 coordinate 20,412, forward strand.
GACGAGCCGCTTCAGGTCGCTCTGCGCCAGGCAGACGAGCGCCCCGTACACGATCGCGATGGTCCCGAGCACGCCGATCCACGGCGCCCACGCGCGGGCCGCGTCGGGAAGGATCGGCAGCGCGATCCGGATGAACCCGTAGCCCCCCATCTTCAGCAGGACCCCGGCCAGCAGCACGGACCCGACGGTCGGCGCCTCCGTGTGGGCGTCGGGCAGCCACGTGTGGAACGGCCACACCGGGACCTTCACAGCGAAGCCGAGGAACACCGCGGCGAAGATCACGAGCTGCACGTCGCGGGCGAACGGGGCGGTCTGCGCGGCCCGCTGCAGCGCCAGGATGTCGAACGTGTGCGGCCGCGACTCGACGTACATCGCGAGGAACCCCAGCAGCATGACGACGCTGCCGAGCAGCGTGTACAGCAGGAACTTGACCGAGGCGTACTGGCGGTTGGCCGAGCCCCAGACCCCGATCATGAAGTACATCGGGATCAGCACGAGCTCCCAGAACACGAAGAACAGCAGGAGGTCGAACGCCACGAACGTGCCGGCCATGCCGGTCTCGAGCACCAGCATCAGCGCCAGGAACGCCTTCACCTTTCCCGGCCTCGGCACGATCTTCGTGGTGTAGACGGCGCACAGGAACGTGAGCAGCAGGGTCAGCTCGAACAGCGGCAGGCTGATGCCGTCGACCCCCACGTGGTAGTGGGCGCCGAGGGCCGAGACCCACCGCGCGTCGACCGCGAACTGCAGCCCGGGGTGGTGTCCGTACCGGTAGCCAAACAGCATCGCGATCCCGATCGCGAGGGCCCCCCCGGTGAACACGACCGCCAGCGTCTTCACCAGCCGCTCGCCGCCCTCGTCGCGGACCGGCACGAGCGCGATCACGAGCGCCCCGACCGTCGGCAGGAACACGGCGAGGCTGACGGCCCACTCGTGCCAGCCGCTCACGCCGCCCCTCCCCATCCGGTCGGTCTCGCCGTCGCCGTCCGCATCGTCCGCTCCTCCGGCTCTCTCAGATCGTCGTGATCACGACCGCCAGCACGACCACGCCGACGAACAGGTAGACGGCGTAGCGCTGGACGTTCCCCGACTGCGCGTACCGCAGGACCCGCCCGAGCCCCCGGACCCCCGCGCCGGTCCCGTTCACGGCGCCGTCGAGGACCCGGCGGTCGAAGGCGTTCGCGAGGCGCGCGACCCGGTACTGGATCGGTCGAACGATGGCCCGCAGGTAGAGGAAGTCCAGGAAGTACTTGTTCTCGAGCAGCGCGGTCACCGGCCCCATGCGGAGCATCGGATCGGCGGCGCCGGCCGGACGCCGCGCGTACAGCGCGACCCCGAGCCCGATCCCTGCGAGCGCGACCGCCACCGACAGCGACGCGAGCGGGATCGAGAGCGCCTCGTGGGCGGCGGGGGCCCCGGCCGGGAAGTGCACCCAGTCGGCGAACACGCCCCCGAGGAACCCGGCGCCGATCGAGAGGGTCGCCAGCAGCACCATCGGGGCCGCCATGACGCCGGGCGACTCGTGCGGGCGCGCGCTCCCCCGGTACTCGCCGAAGAACGTGAGGATCAGCGCCCGCGTGACGTACAGCGCGGTCACGAACGCCGTGACCAGCCCCACGACGAAGATCGGGTCGTGGTGGGTGTGCCAGGCCGTCGCGATGATCTCGTCCTTGGAGAAGAACCCGGCGAAGGGCGGGATCCCCATCAGCGCCGCCGCGCCGATGAGGAACGTCCAGAACGTGACCGGCATCCTTCGCCGGAGCCCGCCCATCTCGCTCATGCTGTTCGTGTGCGCCGCGTGGATGACCGACCCGGCGCCGTAGAAGAGCAGGGCCTTGAAGAACGCGTGGGTGAACAGGTGGAACAGGCCGGGCGTGAAGCCCTTCGGCCCCAGGCCGAGCCCGGCCATCATGTAGGCGAGCTGGCTGATCGTCGAGTACGCGAGCACCCGCTTGATGTCGTCCTGCACCAGCGCGAGCAGCGCCGCGATCAGCATCGTGATCGCGCCGATCGTCCCGACGAACGCCAGGGCGTGGCCGCTCGGCGCATAGATCGCGAACAGCCGGGCGACCAGGTACACGCCGGCCGCAACCATGGTCGCCGCGTGGATCAGCGCCGACACGGGCGTCGGGCCGGCCATCGCGTCGGGCAGCCAGACGTGCAGCGGGAACTGTGCCGACTTGCCGATCGCGCCGCCGAACAGCAGGAGGGCCGAGACCGTGAGGATCCCGGTCCCGAGGTCGCCGTGGGCGATCTTCGCGGTGATCTCGGGGATGTTCGCCGTGCCGGCGGCCGCGGTGATCGCGAAGACGCCGAACAGGAACGGCACGTCGCCGGTCTTCGTCACCAGGAAGGCCTTGATGCCGGCGTCGGAGTTCTCCTTCTCCTCCCACCAGTGCCCGATCAGGAAGTACGAGCAGATCCCGACGAGCTCCCAGCCGACCAGCAGCTGGAAGAGGTTGTCGGCGATCACCAGGTTCAGCATGGCCGCGGTGAACAGCGACAGGAACGCGTAGTAGATCGTGAATCGGCGGTCGCCCCGCATGTAGCCGAGCGAGTACACCTGCGAGCACAGCGAGACCAGCGTGATCACGACGAACATCACGGCCGTGAGGCCGTCGACGTGCTGGCCGACGTCGAGGTGCAGGCCCCCGACCGTCAGGAACGAGAGCGAGTCCTGCTGCACGGGATGGCCGGCCGCGATCTGCCCGAGAATCGCGAGCGAGAACGCGAGGCCGAGCGCGACCGCTCCGATGCCGAGCTCCGCGCCCTTGCCCGGCAGGCGCTTGCCGAGGAACAGGGTGAGCACGAACGCCGCCGCCGGCAGCGCCGGGACGAGCCACGCGAGGCGGATCACGCGGCGGCTCGCCGGGATCGGACGCGGCGCGGGCGGCGGGCGGGCGTCACCATTTCAGGAGGTGCACCTCGTCGACGTCGATGGTCTCGCGGCCCCGGTACAGGAGGATCACGATCGCGAGGCCGATCCCGACCTCGGCGGCCGCGATCGTGATCACGAACAGCGCGAAGATCTGGCCCGTGAGCAGTTGGTCGCGCAGGTACTGCGAGAAGGCCACCAGGTTCAGGTTGACGGCGTTCAGCATCAGCTCGATCGACATCAGCACCAGCACGGCATTGCGCCTCGCGAGCACCCCGTAGACGCCGAGGGCGAACAGCACCGCCGAGAACGTCAACGGGAACATCAGGCCGATCACTCGGCATCCTCCTTCCGGGCGAGGACGATCGCCCCGATCAGGGCGGCGAGCAGCAGGATCGACACGACCTCGAACGGCAGGACGTAGCCGCGGAACAGGGCCCGGCCGACCTTCGCGGTCGCCGTGACGCTTGTCTGGATCTCCTTGCCGCCAAAGGCCCCCCACAGGAGGTAGACGAGCCCTCCCAGCACGACGAGCCCGACGATGGCGGCGAGCCCCCGCTGCTGGTTGTCCAGGGCCTCGCGCCCGATGGGAGCCCTCGTCAGCATCAGGGCGAACAGCAGCAGCACGACGATCGCCCCGACGTAGATCAGCACCTGGACCCACGCCACGAACTCGGCCGCCAGCAGCAGGTAGGCGGCGCCCACGGAGGCCAGCGTGACCACCAGGTAGAGGGCGGCATGGACGACGTTCGTGCTGGTCACGATCCGGAAGCCGGCCAGGACCCCGACGAGCGCCACCAGGGTGAACGCGACCTCCGGCCCGGTCACGATCCCCCCTCCTGCGCCCGGCGGCGGGCGGCCCTGACGGCGGCGGACTTGGCGCGGGACTCGGCCATGCGCTGGGGGCTCCCCTTGGCGAGCTCCTCCGCGAGCACGCGCTCGTAGGTCGCCTGGTCGGGCTCGACCTCGACGCGCGGGGCCCGAGCAGGGACGGCGGGGACGGGCGGCGTTGCAGCCGACGAGGGCGCCGGAGCCGCGGGCGCGGCG
>JAJYGO010000235.1 GCA_021785115.1 Chloroflexota bacterium
CGAGCTGCTTCCGCCCGACCTGCTCGTGCTGGACATGATCTACAACCCGCCGGAGACGCGGCTGCTGCGCGAGGCGAAGGCGGCCGGCGCATCCGGGGTCATGAACGGCGAACTGATGCTCCTCCAGCAGGGCGCAGCGGCGTTCCAGCTGTGGACGGGCCAGCCGGCGCCCATGGACGTCATGCGGCAGAAGCTGGACGAGGCACGCGAGGCAGGCACCGGCGCGAACGCCGGCGAGCTGGCCTGAGCCGGGCCGAGTTCCCGGCAGCGCCATGCCGTTCCGGTTCCTGACTGCCGGCGAGTCGCACGGCCCCGGCCTGGGCGCCATCCTCGAGGGGCTGCCGGCCGGGATCCCGGTCTCCGCGGACGGAATCGCCGAGGACCTGGCACGCCGCCAGCGCGGCTACGGCCGCGGGGCCCGCATGCGGATCGAGCAGGACCGGGCGGAGATCACGGGCGGCGTCCGGCACGGGCGGACGCTCGGGTCCCCGGTCCTGCTGCTGGTCCGGAACCGCGACTGGGAGAACTGGACGCGGGTGATGCAGGTCGAGGAGCTGAGCGGCGAGGAGGCGGCGGAGCTCGCGGCGCTGGCCGATGCGGGCAACCGCCGCGCCGTTCCGGTCACCCGGGTCCGCCCCGGCCACGCGGACCTGGCGGGGGCGCTCAAGTACGATACGGCCGACGTCCGGGACATCCTGGAGCGCGCCAGCGCCCGGGAGACCACCATGCGCGTCGCCGCCGGGGCAGTCTGCCGGGCGTTCCTGCGGGAGCTGAGGATCGACGTCTGGAGCTTCACGGCCGAGGTCGGCGGGGTGCCCATGGATCCGGCGCGCGCCACGCGGACCCGCGAGGAGGCCGAGGCGAGCCCGCTGCGCTGCCCGGATCCCGAGGGCGAGGCGGCGATGATCGCGCGGATCGACGAGGCGCGGAGCGGGGGCGACACGGTGGGGGGCGTCTTCGAGGTGGTGGCCCGGGGCGTGCCGGTGGGGCTGGGCAGCCACGTCCACTGGGATCGGCGCCTGGACGGCCGGCTCGCGGCGGCGATCTGCTCGATCCCATCCGTCAAGGGAGCCGAGTTCGGGCTGGGGTTCGAGCAGACGCGACGCCTGGGTTCCGAGGTGCACGACGTCGTGACCGGGGTGGGGATCGACGGCGCCGCGTCCCCGGTGCCCGGGTTCGAAGGACCGGTGCGGCGCTGGCTGCATGCCACGAACCGCGCGGGGGGCCTGACCGGCGGCATCACCAACGGCGAGCCGCTCGTGGTTCGCGGCGCGGTGAAGCCGATCTCCACGCTGGCGCGTCCCCTCCCCTCCGCCGACCTGCGCACCGGGGAGGCCGTGGCGACGGCCCACTACGAGCGAAGCGACATCAGCGTGGTGCCCGCTGCCGGCGTCATCGGCGAGGCGATGGTGATGCTGGTGCTTGCCGACGCGATCCTGGAGAAGTTCGGCGGGGACTCGCTGGACGAGGTGCGCGACAACCTGCACCGCTACCTGGAACGGACGCTGGCCATGACCGGAGGCGAAGGGGCCGTACCGGGCGGTGCCGGCCGCGCGGCCACCGCAGCCGACACGCCCGGGGACGAACCCGGCACGGCCGGCTCCGGCGGGGACGACTGATCCTCATGGACCTCGTGCTTGCGGGACCGCCGGGGAGCGGCAAGAGCGCGGTCGGGCGCGCGCTCGCCGCCCGGCGCGGCATCCCTTTCGTGGACCTCGACGACGAGATCGAGCGGGAGGCGGGCCGTCCCGTCGCGGCCATCTTCGAGACGGAGGGCGAGGCGGGGTTCCGGGCGCGCGAGCGGGCGGCCGCCGGGCGCCTGGGCCCGGCGGCTCCGTCGGGCGGGCCCGGGGATCGCCCCACGCCCACGGAGCCGGTGGATGGGTCCGGCCCGACACGGATCATCGCGGTCGGCGGCGGGGCGGTCGTCGACCCGCGGACGCGCTGGTTGCTCTTCCGCGGCCGGCGCGTGGTGACGCTGTGGGCCCCACCCGACGTCCTGCTGCGCCGCCTGCGGGGCGGCGCGGTCCGGCCCCTGCTGGCCGGGCACAACCCCGCGGCCCGCCTCGCGGACCTGGTGGCGCAGCGCGTGCGCTGGTACGCGGCCGGCGAGACGCTGGATGCCACGGGGACCCTGCGCGTCGTGGTCCGCCGGCTCGAGGAGCTGCTGGCGGCTCCACCGGCACCCGGGACGTCACTGCTGCGCGCCGAGACGCCGATCGGGCGCCTCACCATCGGCGACGGCGACGCGCTGCCACGCCTCCTGGAGTCCCTGGCCGCCCTGGACGCGCGGCGCGTGGCGGTGCTCTCCGAGCCGGTCGCCTGGCGGCTGCACGGGGAGCGGCTAGCGGCCGGGATGGCGGACGCCGGGCTGGACGTGCAGCGCATCCTGGCGCCGCGGGGCGAGGCCGCCAAGTCGGTGGCGGCCTACGGGCGGCTCGTGCGCGCCATGGCCGCCGCGAGGCTCGAGCGCGGCGACCCGGTCGTGGCGATCGGCGGCGGCGCGCTGGGCGACGCGGCGGGCTTCGCGGCCGCCACCTACCTGCGCGGCGTGCCGCTGGTGCACGTGCCGACCACCCTCGTCGCCCAGATCGACTCCGCGATCGGCGGCAAGACGGCCATCGACATCCCGGAGGGCAAGAACCTGGTGGGCGCGTTCCACCAGCCGCGCGCGATCGTCGTCGACGTCGCGATGCTCGCGACCCTGCCGACGCGGCAGCGGCGCGCGGCCCTGGGCGAGGCGATCAAGTACGGCGCGCTGGGGGACGAGCGGCTCCTAGCGCTCCTCGAGGAGGAGGCGGGCGCCATCGCGGGGGGACGGCGCCGCGTCTTCTCGGCGGGGATCGTCGCGGAGCTCGTGGAGCGCTGCGCGTGGGCCAAGGTGCAGGTGGTGGTGGCCGACGAGCGCGAGCAGGGCGGACGGCTGGTGCTGAACCTCGGCCACTCGATCGGCCATGCCATCGAGGCCGCCGCCGGCTACCGTCGCATCCTGCACGGCGAGGCCGTCGCGCACGGGCTCCGCGGCGCCACCGCCGTGGGGATGGCGGTGGGCGTGACGCCCCCCGATCGTGCGGCCCGGCTGGACCGGCTCCTCGCGGCCGCGGGCCTGGCGCAGCAGGCTCCCGGCGTGGACGAGGCGGCGGTCCGCGAGCACCTCTCCCGGGACAAGAAGCATGCCGGCGGGCGGCTGCGCTGGGTCCTGCCCACCGGATCGGGCGTGGTCGTGCGCTCCGACGTACCGGACGCGGCGGTGACGGCCGGCATCGCCGCCGCGCTCAGCGCCGACCTGGGTGCTCCTGCCGGCCCCGTGTCCAGCCCGGGCACGGGCACCGCGGTCGGGATGGGGCCTGCGGCCGGCACGGAGCCTGTGGCCGGCACGGAGCCTGTCGCCGGCACGGGTGCGGTGGCCGGCACGGGTGCGGTGGCCGGCACGGAGCCTGTCGCCGGCCCGGGTGCGGTGGCCGGCCCGGGTGCGGTGGCCGGCCCGGGTGCGGTGGCCGGCCTGAGGGGGCAGGCCGGCGCCGGAGCTGCCCGGTGACCCGCATCCTGGTCCTGCAGGGGCCGAACCTCGACCTGCTCGGGACCCGCCAGCCCGAGCTGTACGGGTCCGAGACGCTGGCCCAGATCCACGAGTCGCTGGCGGCCCATGCCCGCAGCCTGGGCGTGGAGATCGACTTCTTCCAGTCGAACCACGAGGGCGCCCTGATCGACCGGCTGCACGCCCGGGACTTCGACGGTGTGATCGCGAACGCCGCGGGCTACACCCACACCAGCGTGGCGCTCCGCGACGCGTTCCTCGCGATCGCGCGGCCGTTCGTCGAGGTCCATCTCACCGACCCCTGGCAACGGGAGCCGTTCCGCCACGTCAACTTCCTGCACGACATCGCCCTGGAGACCTTCGCGGGCCAGGGATCGCGCGGGTACCACCTGGCGCTCGACGCACTCGCCCGGCGACTGGGGGCGACCGGTGGCTGACGGGACGCGCGCGCAACGCCCCGCGGCCGGCGGGACGACGACGCCGGCGACCGGCGCACCGACCGGTGCCCCGAAGCCGGCGACGGAGGGCCCGGCCGGTTCCCCGGCGAGCGTCCTCCGTGTCCGGCGCCGGATCGACGCCCTGGATCGACGACTGGTGGCGCTCATGAACGAGCGCGCACGGCTCGGGCTCGAGGCAGGGGCGGCCAAGGCGGCTTCCGGCCGACGGGCCGTGCTCGATCCGGACCGCGAGCGCGAGGTGCTCCTGCGGGTCGCCATGGCCAACCCGGGTCCGCTGCCCCAGGCGGACCTGCTGGCGATCTACCGCCGCCTGATCACGGCGACGCGGCGGCTCGAGGTCGCCGAGCGGAAGCGCGCGCAACTGCGGCCGGCAGCGGCCACCGGGCCGGCGGCGGCGGCGGGCGGGCCCGCGACGGGCGGACCTCCGGCGGCGGGATCCGCCGTCGGAGATGAGCAGCATCCCGGCTGAGCAACCCCACCGCGGCGCGGGCACCATCCCGACATCCGGCGCTTGCGTTCTGCGGCCGCGCGGTCACCATGTGGCCCGTGGAGATGGTCCTTGCCACCGGCGCGCTGCTGGTCCTGATGCTGCTCGCGCTGATCGCGCTCGGGCGGGGCTGGGTCCGCTCGTCGTCGATCGGGGGATACCGCGCCACGCACGGGGCCGACGGGATCGAGGAGGGACCGGAGGTCCCCGAGGACGACGACGCCCGCTGGAACTGGAGCGATCGCGGGACGCCGCGGTGACGGCGTGCGAATAGCCCCGCCGGGGGACCGACGGGGCCACGGGTCACGATGCGCCCGGGGGGACCGGGCGCACCTCGCTCACGGCACGAGCGGTGCGCGTTCGCCCTCCCGGTACGACTGCCACGCCGACGGCGCGGCGACGAACGTCTCCCGCTCGCCGGCGCGGTAGGCCTGCATGGCGGTCGTCTCACTCCCGAGTGCCGCGCGCTCCCCGGCACGGTAGGCCTGGTTGGCGGTGAAGACCTGTTCGGCGGTCACGAGCGGCGCGCGCTCCCCGGCACGGTATCGCAGCTGCGCCGCCGCGGGATCCACGGCGACGATCGGTGCGCGCTCCCCGGCACGGTAGTCCCGCATGGCTGCGGCCGCCTGGTCGGCCGACGACGTCGTCGAGGTCGACCACCAGTGCGGCTGAATAGCCAGGATGGCGCCAACGACCACGACCAGGGCAACCAGGGCGATCACCCAGCCGGGGATGTGCGGGGCGTGCACCGGCGCATGGATGGATGGTGCATGGATCGTCATCGACCTGCCCCCCAACCGGGCGGGTCGGTTTCGCCAGTGGCTCTGCGCGGTCCCGGCGGCCAGGGTTCGGGCCGCGCGTCCATGCCCCCCGTCTGCTACCCGGGATTATCCCACCGGCCCGCGGGCTTCCGCACCGTCCGGATGGCCCCCCGGACGGCCCGCGTCCCGGTCGCGACCCGGCGGCCCTCAGGTCGCGGCCCGGAGCCGCTCCGCGAGCTGCCGCATCGACGCGATGTCGCGACCGCCGGGGCCGAGCGCGTCCACCAGCGCGGATGCGACGATCACCCCGTCCGCGACGCGCGCCAGGCGCCGCACGTGGGCCGGTCTCGACACGCCGAACCCGACCGCCACCGGAACCCGGCTCGCACCGCGCACGTCCCGCACGAACGCCCCGACCTCGCGCGGCAGCGTCGTCCGGGCCCCGGTCACCCCGACGAGCGAGACGGCGTACAGGAAGCCACCGGCGCGGCTCGCGATCCACGCGCGACGGTCGGGCGGCGTGGTGGGCGTGACCAGGTAGACGACGGCCATTCCTGCGTCTCGGGCCGCGGCCTCGACCGGCGCCCCTTCGTCGGGCGTGAGGTCCGCCAGGATGCAGCCACTCGCGCCGGCACCGGCAAGACGCCGCATCGGCGCCGCGGCATCCCCTCCCCCGATCACCTGGTTCACGTAGGCCATCGGCACCAGCGGCACCGACGGGCGGGCCTCGTGCACGCGCGCGACCAGGTCGAGCGAGCGTTCCAGGGTGGCCCCGGCCCGGAGCGCGACCGCGGACGCGCGCTGCAGCGTGGTCCCGTCGGCGAGCGGGTCGGAGTAGGGCAGCCCGATCTCGAGCAGGTCCGCGCCCGCGTCGATCGCGGCGAGGGCGATCTCCTCGCTGGTGGGGCCGTCGGGGTAGCCCGCGACCACGTACGGGATGAGCGCGATCCGGCCGTCCGCCCGGGCGGCCTCGAACGCGCCACGGATCCGGGTCGCGCCGGGCGTGCCGTTCGTGCCCGGCTCGCGGGCGACCTCGGCAGGTGCACCGTTCATGCCGGCACCTCCTCGTCGCCACCCAGGATCCCCATGTCCTTGTCGCCACGGCCGGAGAGTCCCAGCACGACCAGGGCGTCGTCCGGGAGGCGTGCCGGCGCGGCGCGGCCGGGAACCCGCCCCGCCTCGCCACCCAGCAGCGCGACCAGGGCCGCGATGGCATGGGCCGGCTCCAGCGCGGGGATGATCCCCTCGGTCCGGGTCAGCAGCGTGAGCGCCTCCACGGCCTGCGCGTCGGTGGCCGCCAGCACCTCCATCCGACCCGCGTCGAAGAGCGCCGAGACCTGGGGTCCGATGCCGGGGTAATCCAGCCCGGCCGAGCGCGACACGGCCTCGACGATCTGCCCGTCCGCGTCCTGCAGCATGTAGGAACGCGCCCCGTGGAGGACGCCGGGCGTGCCCCCCGAGAGCGCGGCGGCATGGCGCCCCGTGAGGATCCCCTCGCCGGCCGCCTCGACGGCGACGATGCGCACGGACGGCTCCCCGAGGAAGCGACTGAAGAGCCCGATGGCGTTCGAGCCGCCGCCGACGCACGCCACGACCGCGTCGGGGAGCCGCCCCTCGACCGCCGCGAGCTGCACGGCGGCCTCGTCCCCGATCACCCGCTGGAGGTCCCGCACGATCGTGGGGTACGGATGCGGCCCGACCGCCGAGCCGAGCACGTAGTGCGTGGTGCGGACGTTGGTGACCCAGTCGCGCATCGCCTCGTTGGTGGCGTCCTTCAGGGTGGCACTGCCGGAGGTCACCTCGCGTACCTCCGCCCCGAGGGCCTGCATGCGGAGCACGTTGGGGGCCTGGCGGCGGATGTCCTCGCGCCCCATGAAGACCACGCACGGGAGGCCGAGGAGCGCGCAGGCCGTCGCCGTGGCGACGCCGTGCTGTCCGGCCCCGGTCTCCGCGATCACGCGCTGCTTCCCCAGTCGGCGCGTCAGGAGCGCCTGGCCCAGGGCATTGGTGATCTTGTGCGCGCCGGTGTGGTTGAGGTCCTCGCGCTTCAGGTACAGGCGCAGGCGCCCGGGCTCCCTCCCGGTCCGCCGCTCCAGCTCGGCGGCCAGCCGGTCCGCGCGGTAGAGCGGCGACGGGCGGCCGATGTAGTCGCGGCGCAGGGCGCGCAGCTCTGCCCAGTACCGCGGGTCGGCCCGGAGCTCGAACCAGGCCGTCTCGAGTTCCTGCAGCGCCGCCACCAGGGTCTCGGGCACGTAGCGGCCGCCGAACTGCCGGCGGAGCCCCCAGCGGCCGTGCTCGTCCGCGTCCAGCAGCGAGGCCGGGACGGCGGTCGGGCGCGAGGGCGTCAGCGGCAGGTCCAGCCGGGCGGCCTTCGCGCGCTTGACGAAGAGGGCGACCAGGAAGGGGTCCTTGCGGGGCCGGACCCCGGCGACGCGCCGGCGGTCGGGGATCTGTCCCGGCCCCACCACCCGGCGCTCCTCGACGCCCGACGCGACGTCCACCCCGACGGCCGGGATCGCGCGCAGGGCGCCGGCCACGGCGGCGGGGGTGAGGCCGCCGGCGAGCACCACCGGCAGCTCCCTCGCGACGGCCGCCGCGACCGACCGGTCCACGCGAGCACCCGTCCCGCCCAGCGCGGCCGGGTCGGCGGCATCCAGGATGAGCTGCTCCACGCCGGGCCGCGCCAGCAGCGCACGGCCGGCCGCGACGAGCGCGTCGGCGGCGTCTCGCGGCGGCTGCGTCCGGCCGGTCGGATCCGGGATCTCGCGCGGGACCCGGAGCACGGCGTACGCGGGCAGCCCCAGGTTTCCGTCGGGCAGCGGAGATCGGCCCGACCACTGGATCGCGTCCAGGCCGATGCGCGCGGCCGTCACGGCGGCGGCACGCGGGTCCACGTCACCGACGACACCCACCACCGCGGGCCTTCCCCGGTCGTCCCGCAGCGACCGCGCGAGCGCGGCCAGCTCCCGCGCCTCGTCGTTCCCCAGGCAGCGGGGCGTGCCCGGGACCAGGTTGAGGCCGACGGCGTCGGCCCCGGCGGCGACCGCCGCCCGCATGCCGCGCGCGTCGGTGATGCCGCACACCTTGACCCAGGGGGCGCGCTCGGCAGCCGCGAGGTCCTCCGCGGGCGCCGGGTTGCGCCCCGCCGCCACGAACGCCGCGGTCGCGCCACGCACCGACGCCGGGTCGTCGCCCGCGCGCATCAGCGCCTCGCCGACCAGCGCGGCGTCGAAGCCGAGCGCACGCCAGACGGCCAGCGTGGCCGGCTCGCGGGCGCCCGACTCGGCCACCACCAGGCGATCATCGGGGATCGTGGCCCGCAGCGCCGCCGCTCGTTCCGGATCGACGCGGAGCGTGCGCAGGTCCCGGTTGTTGACGCCGACCAGGCGCGCGCCGCTCGCCAGGGTCCGGTCCAGCTCCCGCGCGTCGTGGATCTCGACGAGCGGCTCCATCCCCAGGTCGCGGGCCTGCCGGACGAGCCGCCGCAGGCTCGCCGCCGGGTGGAGCGCGGCGATCAGCAGGACCAGGTCCGCGCCGGCGCCCCGCAGGACCGGCAGCTGGCGCGGGTCCACGACGAACTCCTTGGCCAGCACCGGGACCGGGACCGCGGCCCGGATGGCGGCGAGGTCGTCGAGCGAGCCCGAGAACCAGTGCGGCTCCACCAGCACCGACACGATCGCCGCGCCCCCGGCCGCGTAGGCCCGGGCCCGCTCCACGAGGTCGCGACCGGGCTCCGCGAGGGTCCCCGCGGACGGCGAACGACGCTTGACCTCGGCGATGACGTGCAGCCCCGGCCGCAGGAGCGGCGCGGTGGCATCCCGCGGCGGTGGCGCGGCGAGGGCAGCCCGCGCGAGATCCCGGAAGGAGCGGTCGCCGAGCTCCGCGGCGACGTCCGTGCGCCGCCGCGCGACGACCTCGCCGAGCACGCCGAGCGTCCCGCCTCGAGGGCTCCGGATGGCTGCCGGTCCCCGACCCTCCGGGGTGCCGGTTCCCCGTCCCGCGACGCCGGGCAGATCGGCCGCGCGGTTCATCGGGCACCTCCCGCCGGCGTCGGGCCGGATCTGGCGCCGGCGGCACGGGCGGCTTCGGCCCGGTTCTCGCCGGCCGGGGCACCTTCGGCCGCGCCATCCATCCGCCGTCGCGCCTGCTCGCGCAGGCGGGCCAGCAGCGTCGCGGCCGCACCCCCGTCGATGGTGGCGGCCGCCAGTTCCGCGCCGTCCCGGAGCTCGTCCGCCCGCCCCGCCACCACGAAGGCGGCGCCGGCGTTCAGCAGCACGGCGTCGCGGATCGGGCCGCGCTCGCCGGCGAGGAGCGCCTCCATGCGGGCGGCGTTCTCGGCCGGCGTCCCGCCCGCCAGCGCCTCGGTCGACGCCCACGGCAGCCCCACCGACTCCGGCGTGACCTCGTGCCGGACCACGCCGTCGGCCGACACCTCGTATGCCACGCCCGTGCCGTCGAGGGGCAGCTCGTCCAGCCGATCGCCGTGCACCACCATCGCCCGCTCCGTGCCCAGCGCCCGGAGCACCTCGGCGAGCCGTCTCGCGGCCCCAGGGTCCGCCACCCCGACCAGCTGCCGTCGCGCCCCGGCCGGGTTGGTGATCGGCCCGAGCAGGTTGAACGCCGTCCGGATCCCGATCTCGCGGCGGGTCGGACCGGCGTGGCGCATGGCGGGGCTGTAGCCGGGGGCGAAGAGGAACGCGAACCCCACCTCGCGCAGCGCCTCGGCCGCGTCGTCGGGCCCGAGGTCGGTCGGCACCCCCAGCGCCTCGAGGACGTCGGCGCTTCCCGACGCCGAGGTGATCGCCCGGTTGCCGTGCTTGGCCGCCGGCACGCCGCCCGCTGCGGCCACCAGTGCGGCGGCGGTGGAGATGTTGAACGTGCCCCGGCCATCGCCCCCGGTTCCGCACGTGTCGATGGTCCCCACCGGGGCCTGCACGTGGAGGACGCGCTCGCGCATGGCGCTGGCGAAGCCGGCGAGCTCCTCCACCGTCTCGCCGCGCATCCGGAGCGCCACCAGGAAGGCGCCCAGCTGGGCCGGCGTCGCCTCACCGTCCATCACGGCGCCCATCGCCATGCGGGCCTCGTCCCGGGTCATGGTCCGGCCATCCACCACCGCGGCCAGCGCGGCACGAACCTTGTCGCTCATCGAGCCTGCACCTCCGCGACCGTCGTCGCCGTCTCGCCATGCCCTGCAGCCCGGACCGGGCCGGTCGCCGCTCCGCCCGCGCCGTCGGCCGCGCGTCGCCCTGCGCCCGATCCCCGCGACAGGCCGCGCGTCGCGAACGACGTCGCCACCGCCTCGTCGAGGATCTCCGGCGTCCCCTCCCCCGCCAGGCGGAGGAAGTTGGCCAGGACGCGGGGCCCTTCCGGCGTCAGCACCGACTCCGGGTGGAACTGCACGCCCTCCAGCGGCAGGGAGCGGTGCCGCAGCGCCATCACCACCCCGTCGGCCGTCCGCGCCGTCACCTCCATCGCGCCCGGCATGGTGGCCTCGTCCACGCAGAGGGAGTGGTAGCGACCGGCCAGGAAGGGGGACGGGACCCCCGCCAGCACGCCGTCGCCTCCGTGCAGGACCTCGCTCGCCTCGCCGTGCACCAGGCTCGGCGCCCGCACGATCGACGCACCGAACGCCGCGCCCAGGCACTGCAGGCCCAGGCAGACGCCGAGCATGGGGATCCGGCGCTCGGCCGCCAGGAGGATCGCGTCCACCGACACCCCCGCCGTCCGCGGGTTGCCGGGCCCGGGGGACACGAGGATCGCCCGGAGCGGCCGCGTGCCGTCCGGTGCGTCGAGCAGCACCTCGATTCCCGCCCGGTCCACCCGGTCGTTGCGCACCACCAGGAGGTCGGCCCCGGCAGCCTCCAGCGCCTGCACGAGAGATCGGAAGAAGCTGTCGTAGTTGTCGACCACGAGGATCATCGCCCGCTCGCTCCGACGCCCGGTGCGGGCGTGCCCGTCGGCCCGGACATGCCCGCCGGCTCCGGCGCCCCCACCAGCGTCCCCGGCCCGACCGCCGCCGGCATCGCCGCGAGCTCGAACGCACGCCGGAGCGCGGCCGCCTTGTGCTCCGTCTCCTCGAACTCGCGGCCCGGCACGCTTCCCGCGACGATCCCCGCTCCGCTGTGGATGTGCACCACGCCGCCCGTGAGCACGGCGCTGCGGATGGTGATCGCGGTGTCCAGCCCGCCGTCGTACCCGACGTACCCCACCGCCCCGCCGTACAGGCCGCGCCGCTCGCGCTCGAGACTGGCGATCAGCTGCATGGCGCGGACCTTGGGCGCGCCCGAGAGCGTGCCGGCGGGGAAGACGCTGCGCAGCGCGTCCAGGGCGTCCAGGTCCGGTCGCAGGCGTGCCTCCACGTGGCTCACGAGGTGGAGCACGTGGCTGTACCGCTCCACCTCCATGTACCGGGTCACCGCCACGCTGCCGGGGCGCGCGACCCGGCCCAGGTCGTTGCGCCCGAGGTCGACGAGCATGACGTGCTCGGCGCGCTCCTTGGGGTCGCGCTGCAGCTCCTCGGCGATCAGCTCGTCCTCCGCGTCGTCGGCTCCGCGCGGCCGGGTGCCCGCGATGGGGTGCGTGGTGAGCCGGTCGCCCTCGACCCGCAGCAGGAGCTCCGGGCTGGCGCCCACGACTTCGAACGATGCCGTCCGCACGAAGAAGAGGTACGGGCTCGGGTTGACGCGGCGCAGCGCGC
Organism: Chloroflexota bacterium; assembly: GCA_021785115.1. Next base: position 11,942 of record JAJYGO010000235.1, read on the forward strand.
GGTACAGGGCCAGGCCGTCCAGGCGCCGTCCGTCCGGGCCCCCGGGGATGCCGAACGACTGGCGACGCGCGAGCACGATCTGGATCGCCTCGCCGGCGCCGATGGCCGACTTGGCCGCGACCACGGCCGCCTCGAACGCCTCCCGGTCCATGCTGCTCGGCCCGTGCAGATCGAGCGCACCCGGTATCGGTTCGCCGCCGCGCGATCCGCGGGCGGCATCCGACGGGCCCCGGCCCGCACGCTCGAGCGCCTCGAAGACCGCGCGCTCGGCGATCCGGTACCGCCCCTCGAAATCGGGCGCGTCGGCGTGCAGGGAGGCGATGGCGCTCAGGGTGTGCGTCAGGTGGTCGAAGACCAGCACCAGGTCGGTCTCGAGGTAGGCCGCCTGGGGCGTGCCCACCGGGTCGGCCCCGGGGAGCGGAACCGGCTCGAAGGCGCTGATCGCGTCGTAGGCGAGCGCGCCCACCGCGCCGCCGGTGAAGCGCGGCATCCCCTCGAGCGGCGCCACTCGCCGCCGCGGGACGAACCGCCGCAGCGCCTCGAGCGGGTCGGCAGCCGGCTCGACCGCGGCCGGGAGGTCGGGGGCGTATGCCTCCACCGTGACCGGCCGGGTGACGGTGCGCGCCAGGCCATCGCGCACCTCCAGCGTGCGCCGCGGGCCCACGCCCAGGAAGGAGTAGCGGCCCACCCGCTCGCCTCCCTCGACGGATTCGAGCAGGTACGCCGGTCCACCGTCGTCGAGCGCGAGGAACGCGCCGACCGGCGTCTCCAGGTCGGCCTCCCGCGAGGCGCGCAGGAGGACCGTGTCGGCCCCCGCCGCAAGGCGGCGGGCCTCGGCGAGGCTCAGGGGTCGTGTGAGCGGCATCTGCGGTTGCCTCCGGGGTGGCCGGCCCCCACGGCCTGCATGGCCGGGGACGGGCCGGGAATCGAACGACCTTCCGTCCCGCCGGGACGAAAGGTCGAAACCCTCCGCGGTGCCACCCGCGTTCGGCGTTGCCGCCGCACTCATCGCCGACGGACCGCTGCATCGCGGTCGATCGGTGCTGCCCGCTATCGCTGGCGCCCTGCGCCGGAGCCTACTGGGCGGCGGTCACCCGCTCGCGGTTCGGTCCGGAGGCTCCCGGGTCCATTCGCCGCCGCCCTCGTGCCGGTCTCGCACCACCGCCGGCTCGCTGTGCCGAGGGGGATGGCGGGTACTCGTCCCGTTCATCGCCCCGTCTTCGATTGGCGGGGAGTCTAGGCGCCCTTCGCCGAGGGTGTCAAACGGGCCCAGCCTGCGCCGGGGCTCGGCCCGCATCGGGTCCAGCCTGCGCCGGGGTCCAGCCTGCGCCGGCCGAGGCTTGCGCCGGCCGAGGCGATGCGGCTCGCTCCGCCGACCGGCGGCTGAACGTGGCCCACCCCGGAACGAAGATCAGTCCCCGGCGGCCTCGCGGAGACGGGCCACCACCACCTGCCAGACTGCCCCCGCGATGACGCCCCCGGCGCCTCCGGCGATGGCGAGCGTGAGCCAGGCGAGCCCCGAGAGCGGAGCCCACGTCGGATCGGTGGCCACCTCCTGGGCCGCGCGCAATCCCATGAAGCTCCCGATGGTCACGAACGTCAGGCCGAAGGCGAGCGGGCCGAAGAGTGGCCGGTGCGGGCTCTCCTCGTCGGGCCCGGGGCCCTGGCCGCCGCGACCACGCCGGCTGCGGTCCCGCCGCTGGGCCTCCTCGTCCTGGGCGATCCAGACGCCGCCCAGGAGCCCGATGCCGAACCCCGCGATGAGCCCGGTGAGGATCACCGGCACGTCGACGGCGAGGCCAACCAGGCGCAGCGCGACGGCCCCGAGCACGGAAAGTGCGAGCCCCAGGAGGCCTCCGACCGCGGTGGTGAGTGAGATGAAATGGCTCACGCGCATGGGCTCACGTCGCTCCGCATGCTACCAAGCGCCACCGGGCCAGGGGGCCCGAGAACGGCTCGCGCGAACGGGGCCATGGTCCGACGCGACCGGCATGCAGGCATCCGGCGGCCGCGGACGACCGTCCCGGCGAGCACCGCTTTCAGGGCTCGCTCAGGTGGTGTCGTCAACCTTGTCGCCGCCACCGGGACGGGCACGAACCTGGTGGATCGCCCCGGGCGGGCCGGTCTTCCGGCCCGCCCGTCATGCCTCAGGGCCCGGCGGGGTCGAGTCGCTCGCGGGCGAGCAGGGCGAGGTGCACGCGCGAGTCGGCGCCCAGCTTGCTCTTGATGTTGGCCACGTGGACGGAGGCCGTCTTGGGGCTGATGTAGAGCCGGCGGGCGATCTCGCCGTCGGAGCATCCGTCCGCCAGCAGGGCGAGGACTTCGCGCTCCCGGGCGGTCAACTGGTCCGCGGGACCGGTCCGCCGCTGCGAGGCGCCGGACGGAAGAGGACCGGCCAGGATCGCGCGCACCTCCCGCACGAGCTCGTACGGCCCCCGCCGACGGCCTTCGGTGACGGCCAGCTCGAACCGTGCCGGCCCCAGCGCCGACCGCAGCCTTGCCTCGACAACCGGCGCGCGCTCGGCGTGGAGCGGCTCGGGTGGGATCCCGAGATCGTCCCAGGCTCGCTGCAGCGCACCCCACGCCTGTGCGCCCTCCCAGGCGGAACCCACGACGAGGAACAGTTCGGCCGCGGCCGCGAGAACCGCCGGGATGCGCTCCTGCGCCTCGCTCGTGTCGACCATCTCGGCGCTGCGCCCCAGCAGCGACCAAGCTGGCGCGGGCGCGTCGTCGCGTATCTCCACCACGGCGGCCAGGGACAGCACCCAGGCCAGGTGCGGCGCGCGATCCAGCAACGTGAGTTGTCGGATCGCTGTGCCCGCATGGGCCCTGGCACCCGGTAGGTCGTCCTGGCGCAGGCACATCTCGGCAACATTGCCGTGGGCCATTCCCGCCGTGAACTGGTCATCCCGTCGCTCCGCTTGGCGGATCACGTCCTCGAAGAGCCGAGCGGCATCCTCGAAGCGCCCCTGGTCCATCCGCACCGACGCAAGGTCCCCTTCCGCCACGAGCCGGAGAACCGGATCGCCGATGGCGGCAGCCATTCCCACGGCTCGCTCGAACAGCCGCCCAGACTCATCGAGGTCGGTGAACCCCGCTGCGACTGCGAGTCGGATGGTCGCCGTCACCTGCAGGCCCGCATCTCCAAGCAGGTCAGCTGCCTCCAGCGCTTCGCGGGCTCGCACTGCCGCCAACCTCGGCCCCTCGAGGTAGGTCAGTAATCCGGCGAGCGCGGCCAAGGCCCGGACCCGTGGTGCCGTCGGGGCTGTCTCCAGTGCGACTGCCCTTTCCAGTCGTTCGCGTCCCTCCCGAAGGAAGCCACCGTAGAGCCACGTCGGCAGCATTGCCGCCGCGAGGTCCTGCGCCGACGCCGCCTCGCCCAGGGCGATCGCCTCGTCGAACGCCGCCCGCACGTTGTCAATCTCGCCGACGAGACGCCGCTGCCAGTCGCCACTGGTCGGCTCATGCTGGGCGTTCTCGCCCTGCTGCGCCAGGGCCCGGAAGTACCCCAGATGCCGCTTGCGCACCGAGCGAGCATCTCCCGAAGCCTGCAGCTCGCCCATGGCGAACACCCTAATGGACTCCAGTAGCGTGTATCTTTCCGGCCCTGAGTTCACCCCTGCTCGCAGTACGAGCCCAAGCTCGATCAGTCGTTCGAGCGCTTCCAGCGGGTCCGGCACCTCAGCGACTGCGCCAACGGCGTCGAGATCGAACCCACCGGCGAATACACCCAGGGTCCGGAAGAGACGGCGCTCACTCTCCGTCAGAAGCCCGACCGACCAGCCGATCACCTCGTCGACGCTCGACTGGCGCGCCGTGCGGCCCGCGTCGAAGAGCAGCGTCTGGCTGGTGGTCAGCCGTGACAGGATCGCCTGCGGCGTCAGCGCGCGGGTCCTGCGCGCAGCCAGCTCGATTGCCAGCGGGAGTCCGTCCAGCCGCCGGCAGAGCGCCGCGATCGAGGCTGCATACCCGGGACCGTCGAGATCGACCCCCACCTCCGCCGCCCGAGCTACGAACAGAGAGCAAGCCGGCGCTTCAGCGACCTCGGCCGCCGAAGGACCGGCCGGAAGTGCGAGCCCTGACACCGGGTATTCGCGTTCGCCCTCGATCCGGAGCGGCACGCGACTCGTCGCGATCAGGCGCGACCCGCCGGCTTCGGCGAGAAGGCGTGCCAGAAAGGAGCGACACGCGAGCAGATGCTCAAGGTTGTCGAGCACGAGGAGGATCTCGAGATCCGACAGGGCCGCAATGACCCGAGCCTCCGGGGGCTCCTCCGAGGCTTCTGCCAGCCCCAGGGCTCGTGCCAGTGCATCCGCGACCAACGCGGCATCACCCAAAGGCGCCAGGTCGACGAACACCACGTCCGAGCCGCGATCCTGGGCGCGCCAGGCCACCTCGAGGGCGAGGCGCGTCTTGCCTGAGCCGCCGATGCCCGTCAGCGAGACGAGGCGTGACGCTTTGAGGACACGCTCGACGGCGGCGATGTCGTCTGCCCGGCCAAGCAGGGGATCGATTGGCTTCGGGACGACGCCGGGACGCATGCTCACGCTCTCCCCAGCACTGTCGAGTCGTCGGAGATGCGAGGGTTTGTCCTCGGTTCCTTACGGGGCAGGATACGACGAACTGAGGAGGGAAATACGGACTTGTCCGATGCGCTCGGCGTCCGGCGCACGGCAGTATCGAAGCCAAGGAGGCACTTGGCATGTACGTCCCGGCAAAGCGCGTCAGTCAGCCGAAGCGGCCCTCAGCCACCGCGCGGCTGCCGATCCGTCTCGCCGTCACATCCCCGGCTTCCCCGTCTGTGTTGCCGACGTGGGTGCCCGTCCTCGGACCGCTGCCACCGCTCGCCCGTCGCACCTGGTGAGCCGGAACGCCTGCGCACGACAGGCGTCCGCGAGCGGTCCCTGGTTCACTACCTGGAGCGACGAGACCGCCGGATGACCGGCGGTCTCAGTGCTCGTGTCAGGGTCCCCGTCCGGGGCCTCGACGTATCACCACCAGCGGCGGCCTGCCTCCAGCACCAGCGCGGAGCTGCCGATCGCCGCGAGAGCCAGCAGGACGCGGAACGTCGCCGTCCGGAACGTGCGCTTCATCGTCACCCTCACCAGATCCAATCCCGAACCTCTGCATGCAGCGCCCGGCGCTGTCGGAGTTGAACGGTAGTCAAGCGCTGCTGGACGCCACAATGAGAAGTGAGTACCAGTGGGGAGGCGGCCGGAGCAGCCGGTAGTACCAGGACCCCGACAGGCCGGGGGTCGCGCCGATGAACGCGCGTGCCCCGGCACCGTGGAGCGCCACCGGCGTTCCTGCAGGCTCCGGCATCGGGCGCCCGCGCTCCACCTCGACGGATTCGTGATCGATTCTTGAGCCTCTGCGTGGCACCCGGGGGCGCGCTCCTCTTGGCGCCTGGGCCGATGCTCGGGGCATGGGGATGCCGAGCAGGCTGGTCGGGGACGCCACCGGTCGCCACGCGCGGGCGGAGGAGCCGGACGGCGCGGCGGATCTCTACGGGGCACTCTGCCTGGTCGCGGCCGGCAGGGCCCGCAGCGTCACCCTGTGCGGGTTCCCCGACGGCATGGCGCTGCTCCGGATCGGGCGCGAGCTGGCGATCGACGGGATCGCCCTGGATTCCCTGGTCCGCCAGGGAGGCGGCATCGACGTTCGTGTCCGGCTGGCCCGCTGAAGCGCGGTCGATGCTGCAGCGGATCCTGTCCCGGGTGGGGCAGGTGGCGGAGAGGGTGGGATTCGAACCCACGGACCTTGCGGTCAGCGGTTTTCAAGACCGCCGCATTCAACCGCTCTGCCACCTCTCCGTCGATCACGACGTGGCTGGCAGGCTGGCTCGCCCTGCCATCGTCGGTAGAGTAGCAGCCGTTCTGCCGCTCCCTCCGGGCGATCGCCTGCGACGGCCTCGAACGCGCCGATCTGCCGGTGGGCGGGCTCCCTGGGGCCGTCGACGGCCACGCCGCGCTGACTCGCGCGGGCGACTGCGATCGACCGGCTCCCGTCCGCCGTGGAGCGCCGCTCGAGACCCACTACCATGAGCCCGCCGATGCATGAGTGGTGGGACCGTGGTCGCGGGACGAGGCTCCGGCAAACCGCCGCCGTGAGCGGCGGCGTCGTCGCGGCCCTGGCACTCTCCACGGCCGCGATCGCGCTGCTGCACGGCGTGCTCGGCGTCCCGTACCCCGCGCCCGTGTACCTGCTGGCGGTGCTGGCGGTGGGCCTGACGTCCGGCACGATCCCGGCGGTCGCCACCTCCGTGGCGGCGTTCCTGCTCTACGACTTCCTCTTCGTCCAGCCCCTGTACACGCTGACGGTGGCGGATCCGCTGGAATGGCTCGACCTGGTGCTGTTCCTGGCGGTCGCCATCGCGATCGGCCGCCTTGCCGCGCTCGTGGCCGCCCGCGCGCAGGAGGCCCTGGAACGGGCCCGCGAGGCAGAGGCGCTGGTGGAGATCAGCCGCATCCTCGCGACCAGCGAGTCGGCGCAGGCCGCGGCGCCCGACGTGCTGGCCCGCCTGGTCGCGGCGACGGGCGTCGACCGGACCTGGATGGGCCTCGGGCCGAGCCCGGGCGACGAGCACGTCGTGGCGGACAGCGACCCGTCCGAGCCGCGACCCGGGGGCGTCTGGCAGGTGGTGCTCGAACGCCCGGCGCCGGGCGCCCTCCCGCGCTGGGTCCGCACGCATGCCCCGGGCCCGTCCCGCGGCGGCACCCGCGAGCCCGGCGTGACGCTGTACCGGGTCCCGATGGAGGTCGGTGGCGAGATCGCGGGGTCGCTGTGGGCCACGCGGGGCCGGGACCGCGACCTGCCGGGACGCTCCGAGACGCGCATCCTGTCGTCCGCGGCCGACCAGCTCGGCCAGGTCGCGCGGCGGGACCGGCTCGCCGCCGAGGCGACCGCGGCCGAGGTCGCCCGCCAGAGCGACCGCCTCAAGACGGCCCTCCTCGACTCGGTCTCCCACGACCTGCGGACCCCGCTGGCCACGATCCGCGCCTCGGCCGGCAGCCTCCTGGACCCGGAGATCGAGTGGTCGGCCGACGAGCAGCGCGCGGCCCTCCGCTCGATCGACGCGGAGGCCGAGCGCATGAACCGACTGGTGCGCAACCTGCTCGACCTGAGCCGCATCGAGGGCGGCGCGCTCCATCCGGACCTGGAGCCCCACGACGTGGACGACGTGGTCGCGAGCGCCGTCCAGCGCGCCCGGTCCGCCACCGACAAGCGCATCGAGGTGCGAACCGAGCCGGACCTGCCGCCGGCGATGGTGGATGACCTGTACCTGGATGAGATCCTGTCCAACCTGCTGGAGAACGCCGTCCGCCACGGCGGCGACCGGATCGTCGTGGGGGCGTCGACCGTCGGCGGCGGGGCGCAGATCGAGCTCATCGTCGAGGACGATGGGCCGGGCGTTCCCGACGCGGCGATGCCGCGCCTGTTCGACAAGTTCTTCCGGGTCGACCGCTCGGGGGCCGGACGCCGGGGCATGGGCGTGGGCCTCACCGTCGTGCAGGGGCTTGCGCGCGCCATGGGCGGCGACGTCACGGCCGGCCGGAGCGACCTCGGCGGGCTCGCCGTCGCCGTGCGGGTCCCCGCCGCGCCGGACGGGCTGCCGGCCGCGGCCGGGACGGCCCCGTGACCATGGCCGACGGAGGGCTGCGCCTCCTGGTCGTGGAGGACGACGAGGCGACCAGGCAGATCGTCGCCACCTTCCTGGAAAAGCACGGCCACCACGTGGACCAGGCCGGCGACGCGGCGGAGGCGCTCCGGCTGTGGGCGGCCCACCGCGCCGATCTCGTGCTCCTCGATCTCGGACTGCCCGACCTGGACGGGGTGGACGTCGTCCGGCGCATCCGCAGGGAGGCCACCACCCCGATCATCATCCTCTCCGCGCGGGGCGAGGAGCGGGACAAGGTGGCCGGGCTCGAGGCCGGCGCCGACGACTACCTCACCAAGCCATTCGGCATGGAGGAGCTCCACGCCCGGATGCGCGCCGTGCTGCGCCGCTCGGCGGGACCGGGGGCGGACGCCGAGGGGGTGCTGGTCCTCGGCCCCGTGTCACTCGACCCGGTGCGTCGGGAAGTCCGCGTGGGCGATCGGCCGGTCGATCTGACGGTGCGCGAGTACGAGCTCCTGAAGGTCCTCCTCTCGCAGCCGGGACGAGTCGTCACCCGCCAGCGCCTGCTGCGCAGCGTCTGGGGAGCCGCCTACGCAGAGGAGGCGCACTACCTGCACGTGTACGTGAGCCGAGTGCGCCGCAAGCTGGCGGATGCGGATCCCACCGGCGCCGCGGGCCGGATCATCGTGGCCGAGCCGGGGGTCGGCTACCGCGTGGTCGATCGCTGATCCCCGCCCCCGGCGTCCCCGGCGTCCCCGGCGGCGACCAGGTGGACTTCCACGCCCGGCGCCGCGCGCAAGAGCCGATCGGCGACGGAGCTCCGCAGGATCCGGTCCAGCACGGTGCGCTGCTCCTGGACGAGCACGACGTGGGCCACGCGGCGGGCACGGACGACCGCCGTCAGCCCGGCCACGAGGTCCTGGGCCTCCTGCCGCACCACTTCCGCGCCGAGGTCCACGGCGTAATCCACGTTCTGCTGCAGGTCCTGGAGCCGGTCGCGCGACATCCCCAGGGCCGGCGTCTCCACCGCCACGGCCAGGAGCGGCGCCCGCAGCGCGCCCGCCAGCGCCGCGGCCCGGCGCACCGCGTGGCGCGCGGCGGGCCGGGCGTCGAGCACGACCAGCACGCGCTCGCTCACGGCGGGCAGCCTGCGCAGGCCCCGCTCGGTGACGATCTCCTCCAGCTCCTCGTCCACCTGCCCGGCCACGAACCGGAGGCTGAGATCCCGGAGCGCCGTCAGGTTCGGCTCCGTGAAGAATCGCTCGAGGGCGATCGCGGCCCGATCCGGCGGGTAGACGTTGCCGTGGCGCATCCGCTGGCGCAGGGCGTGCGGGCTCATGTCGACCAGCTCGATCTCGTCCGCGGCGCGGACGACGTCATCCGGCACGCGCTCGCGGACCGGCACGCCGAGGATCGTCTGCACCGCATCGGCGAGCGAGTCGATGTGCTGGACGTTGCAGGTGCTGATGACGTGGATCCCGGCGTCCAGGATCAGCTCGACGTCCTGCCAGCGCTTCTCGCGGGGGGACCCGGGCACGTTGGTGTGGGCGAGCTCGTCCACCAGCGCGATGGCCGGGTGGCGGGCGATCACGGCGTCGGTGTCCATCTCCTCGACCACGACCCCGCGGTACTCGATCCGCGCCCGGGGCACGATCTCGAGACCGTCCAGCAGCGCCGCCGTGTTGCGCCGCCCGTACGTCTCGACGAACCCGACCACGACGTCGGCGCCCCGATCGTGCCGGCGATGCGCCTCCTCCAGCATCCTGTACGTCTTGCCGACGCCGGGCGCCATGCCGAGGTAGACCCGCAGCCGTCCGCGCCCCTCGGGCTGGTCCGCGCGGACGCGCGCCAGCATCTCGTCCCCGGTCGGGCGCTCCTCGTCGATCCGATCGTCCATCCCGGTCCGCGTCCTTCCGTCCGATCCGTCCAGGCCCATCATCTCAGGCGCCGGGCTTCAGCAGCCCGTCGAGATCCAGGTTGAGGAGCAGCACGTTCACGTGTGCCGCCCCGAGGAAGCCCAGCATGGGCCCCGAGGTGTGCTTCGCGACCAGCGCCTGGACGGCCGCCACCGTCATCCCGCGGGCCCGGGCCACGCGCGGCACCTGGTAGGCGGCCGCCGCGGGGCTGATGTCCGGGTCGAGCCCCGACGCCGAGGCGGTCACCAGGTCGACGGGGATCGGCGCGTTGCCGTTCGCCCTGCGCAGCGCGTCCACGCGCTGGACCACCTCGTCGATGAGCTGGCGGCTGGTCGGCCCGAGGTTGGAGCCACCGGAACCGGCGGCGTCGTAGCCGCCGGGGTTGGACGGCGTGACGCCCGCGGCCGAGGGGCGGCCCCAGAAGTACTGCGGTTCGTCGAAGTACTGGCCGATCAGCGACGAGCCGACGGTCTTCCCGTCGACCACGATGAAGGAGCCGTTGGCCTGGGCCGGAAACGCCACCTGCGCCACCGCCGTGACCGCGGCCGGGTAGACGAGCCCCGTGATGATCGTGAGGACGGCCAGCAGGGCGATCGCCGGCCAGAGCTGGTTCCGGAGGAAGGCACGCATCGCGGCCGCTCCCTACGCGAGGTGGATCGACGCGACGATCACGTCGATCAGCTTGATGCCGAGGAAGGGCGTGATGATCCCGCCCACGCCGTAGATCAGCAGGTTGCGGCGGAGCAGCTGGGCGGCCGGGGCGGCCCGGTAGGCCACCCCCCGGATCGAGAGGGGCACCAGGGCGATGATGATCAGGGCATTGAAGATGACCGCCGAGAGGATCGCGCTCTCCGGCGTGGTGAGCCCCATGATGTTGAGCGCGTTCAGCTGCGGGTAGGCCACGCTGAACATCGCGGGCAGGATCGCGAAGTACTTCGCCACGTCGTTGGCGATGCTGAAGGTCGTGATGGCGCCCCGGGTGATCAGCAGCTGCTTGCCGATCGCGATGACCTCGATCAGCTTCGTCGGATCCGAGTCGAGGTCGACCATGTTGGCCGCCTCCTTGCACGCCGAGGTGCCGCTGTTCATGGCGAGGCCAACGTCGGCCTGGGCGACCGCGGGCGCGTCGTTGGTCCCGTCGCCCGTCATCGCGACCAGGTGCCCCTCGGCCTGCTCGCGCCGGATCCGGTCGATCTTGTCCTCGGGTCTGGCCTGGGCCATGAAGTCGTCCACGCCGGCCTCGGCGGCGATCGACCGCGCCGTGAGCGGGTTGTCGCCCGTCACCATCACGGTCTGGATCCCCATGCGGCGCAGCTCCTCGAACCGCTCGCGCAGACCGGGCTTGACGGTGTCCTTCAGCTCGATCACGCCCAGGGCCCGCCCGTCGCGACGGATCGCCAGCGGCGTCGCCCCCTGCGAGGCGATCTCGTCGCCGATCGCGGTGAGCTCGGCGGGCGGATCTCCATCGAGCGCAGCCTGGATGGCGTCCACCGCGCCTTTCAGGATCACGCTGCCGTCGCGCAGGATCACGCCGCTCGTCCTGGACGCGGCAGAGAACGGGACGACCTCGGCCACGTCCTCGCGTCCGGGTGCGGGATCCGCCGCTGCGCCCGCTCCGCCCGTTGCCGCCGTCCTCGTGCCGGCGTCACCGGAGGCCTCGCCGGCCACCACGCCGGAGCCGCGTCCCCTGCCGTCCAGCTCCGCGAGCCGCTGCCGGCAGAGCGCCAAGAGCGCCACGACGGAGCGTCCCTCCGGCGTGTCGTCGTCGAGCGAGGTGAGGAGCGCGGCCTCCAGGGCCTCCCGCTCGGCGACCCCGGGCATGGGCACGATCCGGGAGGCGAGCCGGTTGCCGAACGTGATGGTGCCGGTCTTGTCGAGCAGGAGCACGTCCACGTCGCCCGCCGCCTCCACGGCCCGGCCGCTCATGGCGAGCACGTTGAAGCGCGCCACGCGATCCATGCCGGCGATGCCGATGGCCGAGAGCAGGCCCCCGATGGTGGTCGGGATGAGGCAGACGAGGAGGGCGGCCAGCACCACCAGGCCCAGCGTCGCGTGCGCGTACAGCCCGAACGGCCGCAGGGTCGCGGTGGCCAGCAGGAAGACGATCGTGAGCCCGGACAGGAGGATGAAGAGCGCAATCTCGTTGGGCGTCCGCTGGCGCTTCGCGCCCTCCACCAGGGCGATCATCCGGTCCAGGAACGTCTCGCCCGGGTTGGCGGTGACGCGGATGGTCAGCGAGTCGCTGGTGATGGTGGTGCCGCCGGTCACGGAGCTGCGGATGTCGGTGCCGGGCTCCTTGAGCACCGGCGCGGACTCGCCGGTGATGACCGCCTCGTTGACGTAGGCGACGCCCTCGATCACGTCGCCGTCGCCGGGGATCGTCTCGCCCTCGGAGACCACGATCACGTCGCCGGAGCGGAGCGCGGACGACCCGACGTCCTCGGTCGTGCCATCGGGGAGCCGGCGATGCGCGATCGTCTCGGAACGGGTCTTGCGCAGGGTGGCGGCCTGCGCCTTGCCGCGCGCCTCGGTCCTGCCCGGCGCGTAGGTCGCGAAGTAGACGGTGAGCCAGAGCCAGACGGCGACCTGGAACTCGAACCCCGGCGACCGGCCGACCTCGCCCGGTGTGCCGTGGGTGAGGCCCGCCACGTCGCCGAGCCAGACCAGGGTCACCAGCGCCGCCGTCACCTCCACCACGAACATGACGGGGTT
>JAJYGO010000386.1 GCA_021785115.1 Chloroflexota bacterium
CGCGGTTCAGGCGGTCGCCCGCCAGCAGGTCCAGGGCGCGGAGCATGTCAAGGTCGCTCAGGGAGACGAGGCGCCGGCGCTCGTCGGGCAGCGCGGAGAGGACCGACCTGACTGCCTCTAGCGTGGCGGCGGAGACATCGCCCGGCGCTCGATCCGACGCCTCGGCGGACCAGTCGTGCCCGAGCCGCTCCTCTCGCAGCCGCGTCGCCTCGGCGACCGGCATGGGCTGGCACTGGTTGCCGATGCGCTGGTACGGGCGGCCCTTCGAGTCGGCGTAGACGTCGACCCCCTCGGGCACGCGGACGACGAGCAGGCGCACCCCTCGATGGACGAGCTCCTGGACCTCGACGAGCAGCCCCGGCTGCGTCGAGGCGTAGACGGACTGGCGGAGCTGGTCGATCGCGAGCGACGTTCCGAGGAACGCCTGCGGGCCTGTCCCGCGATCGGCGACGCCGAGCACGATCGTCCCGCCGGCGCCGTTCGCGAAGCACACGGCGGCTTCGACGATGAGCCGTTCGGTGTCCTCGGGCAGGCGCTTGTCCTGCTTGAACTCCAGGGTCTGGCTCTCGAGCTCAGCCGGGGTTCGCCCGCTGTCGAGCTCGGCCAGGATCCGTGCGACGTCGACGGCCACCATCCCCTCGCAGGCAGTTTCGCTGGAGTTTAGCGAGCCTGCGCATCATGCGCAACTGCTAAACTCGCGACAAACCTGCCGTCTCGGCACCGCCCCAGAGCGCATAAGCGGAGGCCGACACCGGGATCTGGGAACGATCACGTCAACTGGCCCCACCGTGATCATGCCCAGGGATCTGACCCTGCAGCCGCCGAGGGCGGGCGCAGCGCGTCTCGGCGACGCCTAAGGCACCCGAGGGGTCGCATAAGGGGCGAGCTCCTGCGCCTCCCCGGGACCCGTTCTTCACAGAATCGCCGTTCTTCACACTGGCTGTAAAGAATGGCATGGCCCCGGTGACGTCCCCCACGGCGGCCGATCCGTGAAACGGCGGAGAGGTCGCTCTAGCGGCCGCTTGCAGGTCGATCGGGGAATCGTCCGGCTCTGGCCTGGGCCCGGTATGACTCCCCAAGGAAGACCGCCACCGTCGTCGCCGCGTTGACAACCACCTCCGCATGGTGACGAGCTGGCATTCGCACGCGAGCGTGACCATCGCTGAGCTTGTTGCGAAGGGGCGCGAGGCCGTTCACGACCGTCACGAGCCCGCGAACGACATCCTTGAAGCGCGCGTCCAGATCTTCCCGGTCGTCGTCGAGTCGCAGCATCCGGGACACCGCCTTGTACTGCCGCGGGAGGTCGCCGGCGTAGTCGCTCCGGGCGCCGGTCAGGGCCTCTTCAAGCTCGCCGAGCACCACCTCGAGCAGCGTTCTCGCGTTCGTGATCGCACCGTCGTAGTCCCCGGTCTCCAGCTTGACCCTGCACTTGTCCGCGAGCTCGCGCACGTACTCGTCCGACAGAGGACCGCCACCCTGAGCCGCGGGCAACTCCACCATCATCCGGCCGACGAGCTTGTAGCCCGTCCCGGCACGAATGAGCTGACACCCCCCGGCCTGCAGGGCGCTGTTGAGATATGCAACCGCCGGTCCTGGCTCCATCGTCGAGCCCGCGAAGCTCGCTGGTCCCACGGCCGCCTCAACGATCCTTGCGAGCTCGTCAGTGCCGTTGTATCGCCTCAGCCACGCTTCTGCCCGCTGCTGCCGACTCCCGCTCTCGAGATCGGCAGCCGCCAGGCCAAGGTCGTGCTCGAAGAAGGCGTCGATGTCCACGTAGCGCCGATAGGGGGAGAGGCTGAGCTCGTCGACTGAAGGGTTGCCGCAGACGACCTCGGCGATGAGACTCAGCGTCCGCACGGAGAGCCGAGGAGCCGTCATCGCATCTCAGGCGCGCCGAGGAGGCGCGGGAGAAGAAGGTCGCGCGTCTGCGCTAGGACCCGTGACTCGCGCGCCACAAGCAGGACTCGCGCTACGAGCGGCTCGAGAATGCGGTCAAGCTCGCTGGCGGCATCTGGCATGAACGCCGGGACATGAATGGACCTCAGTGCCGTCGAGTTGAGGCCCGGGATGGCGACGCCCGTCCCCTTGACCCTCATCTCATTCATCGCCTCGGCTCCGGAGAGCCACAGGTAGAGCAGCGTCTGCGTGTAGGGCGGCCGAGCACGCAGCCGGTACACGTGCTCGTTGATTGCGGCCGTCTCGAACGGGAAGCCGTCGCCAACCATCGTCGCGTGGGGCTCGAAGAGACCTGGCCGCCCGCCGTCCTTGTACAAGAGAACATCCCTGTTCTCCAGCTTCCCACGCCGCATTGCCGCGTAGTAGTCGACAGGAACGTACTTCGTCTTCGAGAAGTCGAACTCTCCGAGTCCGGTAATGCTCTCGGCCCCGATGCTTGGCACTCCATCGTTGTACGCGGAGACGCCTCCCTGGGGCCGTCCGCCCGTCTCGAGAACCTCGACTACGTCGCCAACAGTGAGCGGTTCGACGGGCTCTTGGGCCTTCATCGCGTTCAGGCGGACATCAAAGACGAGTCGGGATAGTTGAACCAGCCGAGCCACGAAAAGGCTGTTCAACTCGATCTTGTCGTCGAGTGTGCCGAGGATGCCGGCGATGCGCCGCTGCTCTGCGACGGCAGGCATAGGTACCCGGACGCGGCGAAGGTCCCGAAGACTGAGGTAGTCGGCCATGTCAGTCTGCGACTTCAGGCCACTCGCCTGATTCGCGAAGTCGGCCGAGCCGAGCCAGTAGTAGAGGTATCCGGGGTCGAGACGCGCTGGGTCTTGGACGCGGAACCAGCACACTTGCGGGGAGTACGCGTACCCAGCTTGCCGTGGGCGGATACGGGTTCGTCGACCGAAGGTCCCCTTGGTGGTGAGCACCACGTCGTCAGCCTTGGACAGCTTGGGGCCAATCGCACGCTCGTACTCATGGCGAATGTAGTCGGTCGGCTCTCCGTCGATCGCGCCATCACCAATCTGCGCCACCCGAAGGATTGGGAAGCCTGGCCGGCCTAACTCGTCTCGTCGGGTTCGATACCCGTCTCCAATGGTGAGCGCCCCACCCTTGTCGAGCTCATCGAACGAGACTCGGCCTGGCGCGCTACCCACCGAAGCCGAGCTCCCGTAGGTTCGCCTCAATCAGCGCGTCGAGCCGGTGACCCTCGGCGACCTGCTCGCGCAGCGTCGCCGACAGACGCCGCATCTGGTCCTCAAACGCCGCGTCGTCCTCCTCGGCATCGGCGGCCCCGACGTAGCGGCCCGGCGTCAGCACGTGGCCATGGCCACGGATCTCGTCGAGCGTTGCCGAACGGCAGAAGCCAGGCTCGTCCGCGTACTCGGCTGCGTCGCTGTCGCCGCGCCACGCGTGGTAGACGCCTGCGATGCGGGCAATCTCCTCGTCCCTCAGCTCGCGGTGGGTCCGGTCCACCAGCGATCCGAGCCCGCGGGCATCGATGAACAGCGTCTCGCGTCGTCGGTCTCGAAAGCGGCCGTTGCGCTTGTCTCGGGCGATGAACCAGAGGCATACAGGGATTTGGGTGGAGTAGAACAGCTGGCCCGGGAGCGCGACCATGCAGTCGACGAGGTCGGCCTCGACGATGTTCTTCCGGATCTCGCCCTCGCCCGACTGGCTGGAGGACATGGATCCGTTCGCCAGCACGAAACCGGCGATCCCGTTCGGTGCGAGGTGGCTGATGAAGTGTTGGACCCAGGCGAAGTTGGCGTTGCCGACCGGCGGGACGCCATACGTCCATCGGCGGTCGTCCTTGAGGAGCTCGCCGCGCCAGTCGGAATCGTTGAACGGCGGGTTGGCGAGGACGTAGTCGGCCTTGAGGTCGGGGTGGCGGTGTTGTGAAACGTGTCGCCGTGGGCGATCTGGGCGTCGATGCCCCGGATGGCGAGGTTCATCTTCGCGAGCCGCCAGGTCGTGTAGTTGGACTCCTGGCCGTAGATGCTGAATGTCGCCGATGCGCCCGGCATGGGCCTCGATGAACCGCTCGCTCTGGACGAACATGCCGCCGCTGCCGCAGCACGGGTCGTAGACGCGGCCCCTGTACGGGGCGAGCATCTCGACGAGCACCCGGACGACGTGGCGGGGCGTGTAGAACTGGCCGCTCTGCTTGCCCTCGGCGGACGCGAACTGGGCGAGGAAGTACTCGTAGACACGGCCCAGGGTGTCCTTGGCCCGGTCGGCCGGCGCGCCTAGCGCGATGTCCGATACGAGGTTGATGAGCTGTCCGAGGCGCGCCTTGTCGAGGCCGGGCCGGGCGTAGTCCTTGGGCAGCACGCCCTTGAGCGAGGGGTTGTCGCGCTCGATCGCGGCCATCGCGTCGTCGACGAGGGTGCCGATCGTCGGCTGGGGCGCCGCGGCCTTGAGGGCCGTCCAGCGGGCCTCCCTGGGTACCCAGAAGATCGTGGCGGCCCGGTACTCATCGCGGTCCTCGGGGTCCGCGCCGTGGGCCATGTCGGCCTCGAGCTCGGCGTGCTTGGCCTCGAAGGCGTCGCTGATGTACTTGAGGAAGATCAGCCCCAGGACGACGTGCTTGTACTCGGCGGCGTCCATGTTGTTGCGCAGCGCGTCCGCCGCCTGCCAGAGCTTCGCCTCGAAGCCGAGGTTCGCCCCCGTGTCGCGAGCGCCAGTAGTCCGAGATCGCGCCAAGTCAGCTCCCCACTTCTGTCGGTCAGCCGAGTCTAGCCCGGAGCGCTCAGCCGCTTCCGCCCGCTCGCGCGGCGAGAATCGGAGCCGACCTCGCAGCATCCACCGCCCATCCCCATCGCCGCCCAACATGTGGACAACGCGCCACCCACCGGCCGGATCTCGTGGATAGAACATCTGTTCACACAGCGGCCCAACGCCTAGACTGAACTGCTCGAAGCACTCCCGCTCGCCGGCCAGCCTCTCGGCTGAAACGTCACCCCGGAGGGCCACTCCCCGTGTCCGAACCCGCCCGCGGCGCAGCCGCGCCCAGCGCCGCCCGCGGCCGCCCGTCGTCTGGGCGGCGGGCCGGCCGGTGAGCCGGTTCGACCCGCTGATCATGCACGCGGTCATCACGCGCGTGGAGGCCGAGCGGCCGGTGCTCGACCTGGAGCTGGTCGTCGCCCTCTACCACCACCTCAGCGGGCTCGAGGGCCCCCAGCCGACGTCCGAGGGCCTGCTCGAGTACCTGGACCACGTCGTGCCCTGGCTGGGCGAGGACGGGCTGCGCGGGCTCCTCGGGCTGGCGCCCGGGGCTCCGCGCGGGAGGCCAGCGGCCGCCGCGGCCGAGCGGGCGGGCGGCGACTCCTCCGCGCCCGGCCGAGGGCGCCCGAGGGGCACGGGCCAGCTGACCGCCGGCGCGGTCCGCGCGGCGCACCAGGCGCTCCGGGCCGAGCGCGGACGCC
>JAJYGO010000310.1 GCA_021785115.1 Chloroflexota bacterium
GGGCGCCGGGTCGCGCTGCGACGACGTCTTGTCGCCAGAAGGCCGGTTCACCCCCGCGCGTGCGGGGACTGCCTGCGCGGCCATCGTCGTCTCGATGTCGGCGCACGCACTGTATGCAGGCGCTCACCCTGGTCAAGGCCTTCCGGGCGGAATCTGTGTCGAGCCGACGGCCTGCGTACGGCGGCCGCGCGCGAGTGGCTGCGGCGCGCGGATCAGCTCGATCCGGTTCGGGCGGGTCCCGCCATGAGGCGCAGGGTCCATGGCATGATCGAGAAGTCGCGCTCGTCCCGCGCCCAGTTGCCGTCGTACGCGCCGGCCGAAAAGTGCACGACGCCGTACGGCGTCCAGATGTGGAAGAGCACGAGATGGAACGTGCCCCGCGCGTTGCGCAACGAGACACTGTACCGGATGGCCGGACCCAGCGGCAGGCGCACCCGCTCGGTGCTGGTGATATGGGCGTCCTGCTCGCCGGCCAGTTCGCGCGCCAGCTTCGCTGTCGACCACGCTTGCAGGTCCGCGGGCGGCACTCCGGCGCCGTCGGGCGGCCGGCCCGCCACCGCCGCCGTCATCCGCTCGGGATCCGCGTTCCGCGCGTCGAACGTGTACAGGACCCAGCCCTCGACCGTCACGTCCGGGCCATGCACCAGATCGACGCTTAGACCCGCTTAGACCCATCCAGTAGGGCGGGATCGCGAACGCCAGCGAGCCGTCGTCGGCGGGCATCAGCCGCCAGCCCGCAGGGGTCGGGCGCAGGGTCGGCAGTGGCGTGGCCGTCAGCGGCGGACCGGCCGTGGCGATCACCGACGTGGGGGTCGCGGAGGGCGCCGGATCCGCCGGCGGGGTGGCGCGCGCCGCAGGCCCACAACCGGCAGTGAGCGCCAGGGTGACGACCAGCGCGAGACCCGCAGCGCGCCGCCGAACCGCACGGATCCAAGGCTGCCGTCCTGGCCGACACGGAGGCTTGTGCGCACAGCCCCCGAGTCGCGGGGCTGCGAGGGCAGGTAGCCCTCGCCGAGAGCCCCGACGCGCCCGGTTCCGAGCCGCGATTGTGCGACGAGAGCCTCCCCGTCGACGTGACTCTTACCCACACCGGATCCGGAGAGGCTCTCGATTCTCAACAACGTCCGCGTGGACTAGGTCCGCGTGGACTAGGCGAATCCATCCGTCCTTTCTGGCTGGTGACTACGGGCGTGTTGGTGGTAGCGCCAGCACAGTGGGCAGCAGTCCTCTAAACGCTGCCTCAGACGGCGGGGTACCCTGCGCAGGGACTGGACTTGCGGGATCCTGATAGTTGACGCAGAAGCGCTCCACGGTGCCGGCCGTAGTGACGGGGAAGGCGCCTTCCATTCCTCCTGCCACGTAGTAATCGGGGCCGGCGTTGGTCAAGAAGAGTATGTATTTGCCTGGAGCCAGCAGCCCCATTGACGCGCTTCCAACCTCGCTGATGGACGTTGGAGCTGCTACTCCAGGGCGGCCTAGGAGCACCACTAGGTCCTGCAGCGGGTAGGTCCAAGTATATGTGTTGCCGTTATCACCGCCAGGTGGCGTGACGGTCGCTGCGGAGACCGTCGCCTCCACCACGGCGGAGCTGGCGGTGCCGAGCTCTGCCAGCTCGGCGGCAGTGGGATACCTGCACGGAAATGACGGTGGCATGGCAAGACCGGCGGCCGTGGCGATGCCCCGCCCGTCCGACGGCGAATGTCCAGGCGATCCAGCGCTGCTACTGCAGGCGGCAACCACTGCGGCCACTAGCACAAGTGCAACACCCCAACGTAGCCGGCAGGCCGTCACCACAGCGTCCCTCCATTGGCGGTGCAGGTCTTGTTCAGGCCCGTACCCATTGACGTCCAGTCGACACCGCTTGCTACCACGTTCGTCGGGGGACACGAGGCTTGATACGCGTAGTACGCTACCGCGGAGTTCGCATCGAACCAGCCTCCAGTGAACCTTGACATGAGCGCCGGATCGGCCTGCACCGGTCCGAGCTGTGAGTTGGAGCCGATCGACGACCCGCTCAACTCCGCGATCGACATCGCGTGGTGTGTCCCGGTTGTCCCCGAACCCACGTCAAAGGCGCTGCCCGGGAATTGCCCGGACGGACCACTCGCATCCCACTCCCACTTGTTGGTGCCGACCGACTTGGTCTCATACACAGAGAACTCCGCATACCCGGAGATTGTGAGACCGCAATCGAGCGTGATGGCGAATTGGCGCTGCCCGTTCGGGAGCCACGCCTGAGCGAATTCCTCCATCTTGTTGGTCGCGCAGTTGCCGTAGTTGGTCGTCGTCCCAGCCTGAAAGAAGGAACCGTCGCCCAGAGTGGCCCCTGACCAGACGAAGACGACGGCTCCCGTGGGCTCATACTGTGGAAGAGGGTAGGAGCTTAGGAAGCTCGCCACGCCAGAGGCGTATTCGTCACCGCTGTAACTTCCGATTGACCCGACCTGCCAGTACGTACCGCCAGCTGCCTGCGCGACCGATCCGGTCAAGGGTGATAGGCTGACAAGCAGGTAAGCGGCCACGAACGAAGCAAGAGAACGTACGAGGCGCTTCACTCGATCTGTCCTCGCTAGAGGCGTGAAACTAGCATGTAATTCTCGGCGTATCGCGATTGCCGGAGATACGCTCGGCGGACAAGGCCGCTGACTTGAACGTCCCGCGTCGCGATTCTGAAGAGACCCATCAGCATCTATCGTGCGCGACGGCACAGTCGCGCCCTCACCTCCATCCCTTGATGAAGAGCTTTCCTGTTGAGATTTGCGTGGCGGTGCGCTGACGCGAGCCGATCGAGATCCTCGCGGTGGACGGTGGCAGGTCCGGGCGGGCGCCGGTCCATGCGATATGCAGATTGTCGACAATCTTGCGCGGGTTTGTTCTTTCGGCGCCGTGGCGTAACCGGAACCTGATCCTCAACCGCCCGGTTGGCTCCCGTGGACGCCAGCACAATCACTCAACCACTTGGTCCTCGGGTGGGCAAGAGCCGAACGCCAGGGCTGGCCCCGCCCGATCGAGCCCCTTACTATTGGCGTAACGGTGGGGACAGCCGTCAGATGCAAGGAGAGCGAATGACGCCACCTTAGGGTGCCCGCGCGTGGCGTTGGTGCGCCCTCAAACAAGTCCTGCTGTCCTGCCCGCGATGGTGGGCGATGTAAGCGGATGCTCAGTACGAGAGACCACGTTTCCGAACTCTCGGCGCGACGGCCTCCAGGAGCACGGCCGCCTGGTTTGACTCGTGACCCCCCTATCTGTGATGGGACCCGCGGTCAAGCACGAGTCCGGCGTGGGTAGGCGACTCGGTCGTCCAGGACGTGGGCGACGACCCCGACGAGGAGCGGCGCAGGCTTGGGGCCGACCGAGTGGCGTCCGGCTCATCTCATCGGCGCGCCTCCCCGGCGCCTGACGATCCGAACCGGTGCGCGGGGTCGCCCTGCCTTATCTGGGTCCGCGGGTCGAGCTGACCCGGTGACATGATGGCCGGTGGGGTGAACCCCGATGGTGTGCGCGGCTGCTCGTTCTTTCCGGGACGACCGCCAGAGATGGCGGCGACAGGGGGCACCCAGGAGCGAGCCGCGAACATCAGCTGATCTGGGCGAGCGCACGCACCGGGCGTCATCGTCAGGCCGCCTCCTCGACGGTCATCGCCGGCGGCGCCCAGGCGGCGTCGCCCAGCGCGCGAGCGTGTGGTAGCAGCGGCGGACGAGCTTGCGGGCGACCGAGAGCGCCGGGCGCTTGCCGCCGAGCCGATCGCGGACCGCGGTGTAGTAGCCGTGGTCGGGCGACGCCGCGCGGCTGGCCGCCTCGGCCGCCTCGTAGAGCGCCCAGCGCAGCTCGGGTGAGCCCTGGCGGGCGAGTCGCCCGGGCGAACGTTTGCCGTCGGACGACCAGACGGTCACGTCGAGCCCGGCGAAGCGGACGGCCCGGTCGGAGCTTCTGAAGCGCCGGGGATCGCCCAGCTCGGCCCAGATGATGACCGCGGTGAGCGGCCCGATCCCGTAGTGGGCCTGGAGGGCCCGCGGGCCGACCTCGCGTCGACCGATCGTTCGGAGCTGGGCCCGGAGCGGCAGGATGAGCCCCGTCAGGGCGTCGATCGCCGCCTGGGCGGTATCGACCACCTGATGACCCGCCGGGGAGATCTCGGCCGCGCCGAGCGCTGCCTGGCCGCGGCGGGTGAGCAGGCTGCCTGCCGGTGGCACGCCCTGGTGGAAGAGCTGGGCGTGGATGCGCTGCTGCCAGGCCCGCCGCTCGTCCATGAGGTCGACGTACGTCCGGCCCAGGGTGCGCGCCTCGAGCACGTGGTCGGGCGGGATCCACGACTCGGGCAGCCGGCCCTGGTGGAGCAACTCGTGGAGGAGACGCGCGTCGGCGCGGTCGGTCTTGGGCCGCTTCCGGCGCCCGCGCAGGGTCGCGGTGTCGGCCGGCTCGGCGAGGTGGGCCTCGACCCCCGCGCGGGCGAGTTCCTCGACGACGAACCGCCAGCCGGTGCAGCCCTCGAGTGCGATCGCCACGTCGGTCCGGCCGGCGAAGCGCTCGGCCAGCCAGCGGCGCAGGCTGGCCCTCGTCGCGGGGCGGATCTGGCCGGTCTTGAGCTCACCCGTGTCGGTGTCGAGACAGTCGTACGTGATCTGGGCGCGGTGCATGTCAAAGCCGCCTACGATTGCCATCGGGATCTCCTCGAGCTCCTGTTTGCGCATCAGCTTGCGCTTGAGCCGAGGGGGTCCCTTCACACGCCATCTTTCGTGTACGCGGTTCGGCTGGCCGCGACCGGCGGGGCGACCTCGGTCGGCGCCGAGTCGCAGCGTCTCGAGCAAACCCCCGACCGTCTCCTGCGCAGCCATCTCGCGGTCAGCTACGGCGGTCTGGCCGCAGAGATCGCGATCTACAGCGACTCGACGATGAGCGCCGAGAGCGATCTCGAGACGAGCACTGAGCTGCTCCTGCGCCGGATCGGCGCAGGGCTCGACCCAGGGTTCCCACCGGTCAGCCCGTCGGGCTTCGGCCGCTACCTCCCCGATGAGCTGGCGGACCTTCAGGCCCGGGCGGTGGTCGCCACGGCGAAGGAGCTGCATGCGCTCGCGACCTCCGCGGTGGCCGCCAACCTCGCCGCGATCCGGAAGTTCGCGGCGTCGCTCGCCGCCCGGGAACTCACCGGCGAGGCCCTGCAGGCGGTGATCGCGGAGGCTGGGTTTGTGCGCCTCGAGCGCGAGACGCCCGCGTAGATTGCCCTACACCGAGGGACCGGCACTACAGATTGTGGTGCCGGTCCTTTCCTGCGCAGTTCGCGACGGTGGATGCGGCCGCGGGCAAAGGCGTTACCTACATGGCGGGACCGGTGGATTCCCCGACGACGAGCTGCACCCCCAAG
>JAJYGO010000096.1 GCA_021785115.1 Chloroflexota bacterium
CGAGGCGGGCCGACACGAGCAGCGTCGTGCGGCGGCGGCGGAGAAGGTCGCGGGCGCCACGGGCAACCCGGCCCTCAAGGACAACCCGGCCCTCAAGGACCTGGTGGACACCTTCAACCAGCTGATCACGCTCACCAAGCGCGCGGTCCTGATGGAGTCTCAGGCGGAGCTGCTGGAGGCCAAGAGCAAGTCGCTCGCCCGCCATCGGGCGGCCCTGATCTCCTTCGGCGAGATCGCGACCGGGATGGGCAGGGAGTCGGGGGAGGCGATCGCCCCGGCCGTCCTGCCCGCTCCGGAGGCGCCGATCCCGCCCTCGCTGTCGCGTGTGGTCCTGTCCGCGCAGGAGGACCTGCGGCGCGAGATCGCGCGCTCGATGCACGACGGGCCCGCCCAGTCGCTGACCAACATCGTCCTCCAGACGCAGATCGTGGAACGGCTGATGGACCGCGACGAGGCCGCGGCCCGGGGCGAGATCCGCCTCCTCGCCTCGATGGTCCAGCAGACGCTCGACACGACCAAGAACTTCATCTTCGACGTGCGCCCGATGGTGCTCGACGACCTGGGCCTGGTGCCCACCTTGCGCCGCGCCACGCGCGAGCGCGGCCGGCGTGCCCACGTGACGGTCGAGTTCGAGTCGCACGGGCAGGACCGGCGGCTGTCGATGGAGCTCGAGAGCACGCTGTTCCGCATGCTCGACGAGGTGCTGGCCGCGTACCTGGGCCAGGGGCCCGACCGGGTGTCGCTGACACTCGAGTGGGGCACGACGGATCTTCAGGCCATGGTCGCCGCGTCGCGGACACCCACCTACCCGCCCGGCGGCGACCTGCCGCCCATCCCCGAGGGCGACGTCCCGGACACGATGCGCCGCATGATCCAGGAGCGCCACGAAGCGCACGATGCGGCGATTGCCGCCGCCGAGGTCGCTGCCCACCTGCCGTTGCCCCCCAGCGTGCGCCGCGACCTCACGGAGCGGGCCGCGGCGGCCGGGGCGTCGATCGCGGTCATCGACGCGGGAGAGGTCCGAATCACCGTCGGGCTGGCGGAGGCGGAGGGCGGCAAGCCCTCGTGAGCGGCTCCCGATCCTCACGCGACACGGGGCCCGGGATCCTCGAGACCGGCATCGTGCTGGGGGCATCGCTGCTGCTGGCGGGGATCATCATCCTGTTCTTCGGTGGCACGCTCAGCCAGGTCGTGGGCCTGCTGGTGGATATGGCCCACGGGGGGCGCTGATCAGGCGCGAATTCGGGGCCTGAGCGCACCACAACGGACCATTGGGTACTGGAATCCGCTCGGGAAATGGATAAGGTCTGCTCTGCACCGCCGGGGGACGGGCAGCACAACCCAACTCGGGGCGGGCGCGCACCGCCCTAGGACGATGGTCCTGTTGCGAGGGCGTGGGCAGCTAGTAGGCTGCACCACATATCCGGCCGGCAATCCATGCCGACAGCACGGGGAGGCGCCATGGCACTGATCCAGTCCATCAGCTCGGTCCTCAACCGCGACGAGGAGGGCCAGGGTCTCGCCGAGTACGCGCTGATCCTCGCTCTCATCGCGATCGTCGCGATCATCGCCCTGATCTTCCTGGGCGGCCAGGTGTCCAAGATCCTGTCCAACGTCGGCAACTCGGTCTAGCCCCGCCTTCCGACCACGTTGTGCGACGCCGGCCTCCAGCATCTGCTGGGACCGGCGTTGCGCCACTCTGGGGGACGAGGACCCCGGTCCTCGCGGACATCGCAACGCGGGAGGTAAAGAAGCCGTGCTAACCGCACTGGCGGGCATCGCTGCCCGGGTGTTGCCCGAGCGCGACGAGGAGGGCCAGGGCCTCGCCGAGTACGCCCTGATCCTCGCCCTGATCGCGATCGTCGCGATCGTGGCACTCATCTTCCTCGGCGGCCAGATCAGCAGCAAGCTGAGCACCGTCGGAAACGCGATATAGCGCAGTCCAGCACTTATTGAACAGCCCGTCAGGTTCATCCTGGCGGGCTGTTTGGTCGCGCTGGCGGGTCGGCCCGGGAGCGGCCGGACGCCGCTTTGCAGCCGACCTTGCCGCCCGATCCGGATCCTTCCAAATCTTCCCAATGGTCCTAGGTCATTTGGTGGGTCGCACGGGCTTGACGCGATGTTAGAGTGGTGCAGCCTGTCACATGGCTGGGGAGAGTACTTTGAAGCGCAGCAGCAACCGCCTCGTCCTGCTGGTGGGGATTTTCCTCGCCGTCGTGGCGTTCATCCTCATTGCGATCATGCTCCAAGGGGGCGGCCCAGGGGGGGCCAACGGCCCATCGGCCGTGCCCACGACGGCCAAGATCGTCGTCGCCGCCAAGGACCTCCCGTTGGGAGCGACGATCACCCAGGACGCCGTGGTACTCCAGGACGTCGACATCACGTCCAAGCCGGCCGACAGCTACCCGGCCACCGCGCTGGTCATCGGCAAGACGGTCCGCTCGGCCGTGGTCAAGGGCGCGTACATCAGCGCCACGACGATCAACGGCGGCGGCAGCGTTCAGGACATCAAGGTCCCGCAGGGTTTCGTGGGCATCCCAGTCCAGGTTGACCAGCTGACCGGCGTGGGCACCCTCGTCAAGCCGGGCGACCGCGTTGACGTGGTGGTCGCGTTCACCGGCCTCGACAAGGTGCCGCTGGTCGTCAACAACCACGGTGTCGTCGGGCCCGCGGGCGCACCCACGCCGCGGCCCAGCGGCAGCGCCGGCCCGTCGCGCACGCCCGGTGCGGACCAGCTCTACAACCCCCTCGGCCTGGCGTACAACCCGACCACCGTGAAGACCGTCGTCGAGGGCCTCCAGGTCATCGGCACGCTCCTTCCGCCGCCGCCCCAGACGGCGCAGCAGCCCGCTGCCAGTGGCCAGACGACGGGCGCGACCAGCCTCAACGGGCAGCAGGAGATCGTGATCGTCGCGGCGACGATCCAGCAGGCGGAGGCCATTCGCTACGCGCAGCTCGACGGCACGATCGCCCTCGTGCTGCGGAGCGCCGCCGACTGCCAGACCGCTGACGGCGCGCCGGCCGCGTGCCCCATCATCCCGACCACCGGCGTGACGCTGCGCCGGATGGTCGATGACTTCGGCGTCCTGCCCCCGCAGGTGGTCGAGGTGCTCGAGCCGGCGCCCTACCCGAGCCCCCTGCCGAGCCGCTCCTACCCCAGCCCGACGCCGTCGCCGGCCCCGAGTGGCAGCCCGACAGCGAGTGGGAGCACCACCCCGTAGCGAACCGCCCGGCGCGGCCGACGGTGCCGCGACAGGCGCCCCGATGGGCCGGTGCGAACCGGCCCATCTCCATCGGAGCAGGCCGGCGTTGCCGGATCGACCAAACAAGGACTGACCCCGTCTGATGGCAGACCAGATCCGTGTCCTGATCGTGGACGACATCCCGGAGACGCGAGACCACCTCGCGAAGCTGCTCGGCTTCGAGGCGGACATCGAGGTCGTGGGTGCCGCCGCGTCCGGGCGCGAGGCGATCCAGCTGGCCACTGCACTGGCCCCGGACGTCATCCTGATGGACATCAACATGCCGGACATGGACGGCATCGCGGCCACCGAGCAGCTCGCCTCGCAGGCGCCCATGGCCTCGGTCGTGATGATGTCCGTGCAGGGCGAGGCGGACTACCTGCGCCGCTCGATGCTGGCCGGCGCGCGCGAGTTCCTGGTCAAGCCGTTCTCGTCGGACGAGCTGACCTCGTCCATCCGCCAGGTCTACACGCGGGAGCGCGAGAAGCAGTCGCGGATCGCGGTCCAGCCCGGCGGCAGCGGCGGGAGCACGCCCGCACGCGCCACTGGGGACGACCGGGAGAACGCCGAGCCCGGGAGGATCGTGGCGGTCTTCGGCCCCAAGGGCGGCGTCGGGCGGACCACGCTTGCGGTCAACCTGGCCGTCGCCGCAGCGACCGAGCTCGGGCAGAGGACGTGCCTCGTTGACGCGTCCTTCCAGTTCGGCGACGTGGGGGTCCTGCTCAACCTGAACCCCAAGAACAAGTCGATCGCGGACCTCATCCCCGAGCTCGAGGCCGGCGAGGTTGACTCGCTCGACACGTTCATCATCAACCACTCGGCCGGCATCCGGGTGTTGCTCGCCCCGCCCTCGCCCGAGATGGCCGAGCTCATCACCCCGGGCGCCGTCAAGCTGATGCTCGAGTCGCTGCGCGAGTCGCACGACCTGGTGGTGGTGGACTGCATGTCGTCGTTCAACGACACCACCCTCGCCATCCTCGACCTCGCGGACACCGTCCTCACGATGCTGTCGCTCGAGATCACCTCGATCAAGAACATCCGGCTGTTCCTGGAAGTGGCCCAGCAGCTCGGCTACGGCGCGGACAAGATCCGTCTCGTCCTCAACCGTGCCGACTCCTCCCTGGGGATCCGGGTGGCCGACGTGGAGCACTCGATCGGCCGGCGGGTGGACCACACGATCGTCTCGGACGGCCGCAGCGTGGTGTACGCCCTGAACCGGGGCGTGCCGTTCTTCCTGTCCAACCGGGAGGCGCAGGTCTCCCAGGACGTCCTGCGACTGGCGTCGGCGGTCGCGGGAGCTCGCACGGCCGACGCCGGCGACACGAGCCGGAAAGCCACCCAGAAGAAGTCCCTGTTCGCATGGCGGTAATTCGTCGCACTTGGAGGCCGCTCGCGGCCTAAGGGGAGAAGCCAATGTCGCTGCTGAAGCGCATCGAGAGCGCCCGTCCCGGCGCCGCGCCGGAGGGAGGCGCAAGCCTGCCGGTCCCGACGCCGGGCGCCAGTCCCACGCAGCAGCCCGGGCCGCAGGCGCCCGGTCGGCTGATGACGCAGACCCCGGTCCGCGAATCGTTCCGGGACGTCAAGTTCCGGATCCAGAGCCGCGTGATCCAGGACCTCGACCCGAAGCTGGACCTCTCCAACCAGGTGGAGGTGCGCCGCCAGATCGAGGAGATCTTCGGCCGCGTCATCGACGAGGAGGGCCTCGCGCTCACCCGTGCCGAGCGCGTGCGGATGCTCGAGCAGATCACCGACGAGATCATCGGCCTCGGCCCGCTCGAGCCGCTCCTCCGCGACGAGAGCATCTCGGAGGTCATGGTCAACGGCCCCCGCCAGGTGTACATCGAGCGCTCCGGCCGCCTCGAGCTCACCAACGTCGTGTTCCAGAACGACGATCACGTGATGCGCATCATCGACCGGATCATCGCCCCCATCGGCCGGCGCGTGGACGAGTCGAGCCCGATGGTCGACGCCCGCCTCACGGACGGCTCGCGCGTGAACGCGATCATCCCGCCGCTGTCGCTGGTCGGCCCGGTGATCACCATCCGCAAGTTCTCGGCCACGCCGTTCACCGTGGACGACCTCGTCCGGTTCGGCACGG
>JAJYGO010000189.1 GCA_021785115.1 Chloroflexota bacterium
CTGGCCCAGCTGTACGACGCCCCGGGCAACGCGCTCCGGATGCAGGAACTCGAGGAGCGCTCGCTCTTCACGCGGAGCGGCCTGACGCGACTGGTGGATCGCATCGAGGCGGCGGGACTTGTCCGCCGAGAGCCGGTTCCCGGCGACCGGCGCGGCGTCAGCGTCGCCCTGACCCCCGAAGGGCGAAGGCGCCACGACCGCGCGTTCGTCGAGCACATGCGCGTCATCGAGCGCGAGTTCGGCGGGCGGCTGACGCCAGCCGAACAGCAGGCGGTGGCCGATGCCCTCGCGGGCTTCTGGCACGGCGACCTCGAGAGTCCGACGACAGCGGGGTAGGCCAAGGACAGGCCGGCGCCGCAGCTTCTCGATTCCGCGGGCACACCGGCACGCCCGCCGCCGCTGCCGTTGGACGCGCGTTCCAGGCAGCGCCGAACTGCCGGTCGCCGGACCGCTCCGACGCGCTCGACCTGCGCTGGAGACTCGTCTTCGAGCCGCGGGTCGCCACCTTCGATTTCGCGGCGAACCCGTCCGTCATCGACATGCGCCCGTATCTGATCAGCCGTGTCGACACGCCGTCCGAGGGAGCGCTCCCGGCAGCGGCAGCCAACCTGACTGACGGCCGCGCCGCCCAGAATCGCTCGTCTGAGCCCTCCCTGGCATTGGCCTCATGACGGAACGGGAGGGCGCGGGATCGGTCGAGCTGCCGATCTATCCGGATGCAGGGTGGCCTGAACTGCCCGTGCCGGTGGACCTGCTCTCAGCCCGCGGGGAGTGATTACCACGCGACAGCATCACACGCCGACTTCGTCTGGCATCGGGGCGTCGATGGCAGACGCAGCGGTCTCTCTTCGCACAGCTCCGGCCAGGGGCTGAGCGCCGGCTGACAACAGCTGGTGTACTGGAGGCTCCAATCTTTGGTCGGGGCGAAGAGGAGTCACACCACCGCGACCGACCTGAATGTCCCGGCCCTGCCGCTCACGATCCGCCTCGATGGTGCCAAGGCATGGCTGCTGGCCGGGTAGGTGCCTCGGGAGCCGCACGCACCGCAACATCACCAGCCAACTGCTGCCTCATACCTCACATATGACGCATGTTGCAGCTTGTCCCTAGCAAGCCCTCTGCATTATGGCTCACTTGTGCGCTATTATGCAGAAGCAATGACCCGCTACTCGACCCTCGGCCGGCTCTCAAGCCTCGCGGAAGACCAGTGGGGCCTCGTCACGCGGCAGCAGGCCGAGCTCACCGGCGTGTCGCGCGCGACCCTTCAACGCCTGGCGTCCGAGGGCGTCCTCGAGCGCCTGACCAGTGGCGTATACCACCTGCGGGGGGCGCCGATGCCCGACCACGCAGAGCTCCGGGCGGCCTGGCTGCAGCTTGCTCCGGCAGTCCCAGCCTGGGAGCGAACGGCTGAGCAGGGCGTCGTCTCG
Organism: Chloroflexota bacterium; assembly: GCA_021785115.1. The sequence goes on from JAJYGO010000189.1 coordinate 1,428, forward strand.
CACCGCTCCGCCGCGGCCCTCTACGGCCTCGGCGACCTGCCGGCCGACCGCCACGAGTTCACCCTGCCGTCCCGACGGCAGTCGCGGCGGCCCGACGTCCGGCTACACCAGCGGCGGCTCGAGCCGGGAGAGTGGCTCACGCTTCGCGACCTCCCGGCCACACGATCCTCGCGGATCGCCGCTGACCTGCTCGACGACCGCGAAGACACCGAGGCCGTGGCCCGCATCGTCGTGGTAGCAATCCGCGCGATCTACGACTATCCGGGCACCTTCGCTGACGAACTCGCACCCTATGCCGCGCGGTACGGCCTGCGCCGCGGCGACGGGCTTGCGCTCCTCCGCTGGCTGCTCGACCTCGTCGGCGACCCGGAGACGCCGCGCTGGATGCAAGAGGCCCGTGATCACATCGCGCGAGCCACTACGAAGGCGAGCGATCCCTCGCCTTCGGCCGCCGCACCACCTCGATCGCCATGACCAGCGGCAGCTCGTACAGGAGCCCGTCCGCCTTCCGTCGGGCCCTCGCCGACAGGCTCCGGGCCCAGGCGGCGTCGGGCCGCTGGACGCTCGCCCAGCTGCAGCGCCAGATGGCGTACGACCGACTGCTCGAGCGGCTGTACCTCGTCGACGAGCATTGGATCGTCAAGGGCGCGACAGCTCTGCTCGCGCGCGACATCGGGGTGCGCGCGACGATCGACGTCGACCTGTATCGCACGACGGCCCTCGACGCGGCTGAGGCCGACCTGCGCGAGGCGGCCGATCGTGACATCGGCGACTGGTTTCGCTTCGAGTTCGGCCCGCGCCAATCGATCGGCGACGTTGCGACCGGCGTCCGGCTGCCCGTCACGGCGCTCGTCGGGGCGAGCCCGTGGGCGTCCTTCCACGTCGATCTCGTCGGCGACGAACTGCACATGACCGGCCAGCCCGACGACGTGCCTCCCCTGGCGCGAGTCGTCATGCCCGACGTCGAGCAGCATGGGTACTGCGCGTATCCGCTCGTCGATCACATCGCCGACAAGGTCTGCGCGATCCTCGAGCGACATGGCCCGATGGAGCTTCCCTCCACCCGCTACAAGGACCTCGTCGACCTGGTCGCGATCATCGTCGCAGCGTCCGTCGAGGCCGAGGCGCAGGCGGTCGCGCTCCGCGTGGAGGCCGCCCGTCGGGGTCTTCGGCTACCGGACCGCTTCGCAGTACCGGATCGAGCGCTGTGGGAGCACGGATACGACGCCGAGGCGGCGCGCTCGCTCTTGTCCGTCGCCCGAACGCTCGATGACGCCCTGGCCCTGGTAAGGCTGTTCCTCGACCCGCTGTTCGACAGGACGGCACGGGGAACATGGAGCCCACTGGAGCAGCAGTGGACGCGGTGACGGCGTCAGGGTTTCGCCTCCGCCGGAGCTCCCCCTTGGGCTCGTACGCCTGACGCGCCTGGCGCAAACCCTCTGAGGAGCCTGCCCCGTACCGTGAGTGACAACCAGGAGCAGGAAGTCAGTCGCTACAACGATGACGGCAACGGACGAGTCGAACCGGAACTTCGGGGATCTGTCGCGACTCCTCGCTGAGGCCAACGGGCAGCTCGTCTTCTTCGTGGGCGCCGGCATCTCTTCAGGCCCGGCCATGCTGCCGAGCACGACCGAGTTGATTGCCCGATTGGTCGATGGCGCGGCCGACCGTAGTCCTCGGCTGCGAGGCGTCATTCCCATCATTCCCAAACTCGACGGCGTCGGCTTCGAGATGGTGCCCAAGTTCCTGCTGCGCACGAGTAGCGCCTCGGAGCCGTCGGGGTTGCGCCTATCGCGCCAACCGCGATCGGTGGAGGAGGCCGAGGAGACCGAGGCCCGCGTCATCCCTGCCTCGCCCTCCCGACTCGTGGTTCCCGTCAAGAGCGCAGCGCTCATTGGTGGGCGTGTCGGCTGGCACGGAGTCAGTCGGTGGAGCAGCGCGTGCTCCGGACATACACGGCTCTCCCACGGCCTACCGTTGTATGCGCGTCCCGCCCCCTGCGAGCAGCCGCTCGACCTCAGGAAGGGTCGCGTACGTCAGGTCGCCCCACATCGTCTGCTGCAGCGCGCTCGCCGCGTCACCGTAGCGGACGGCCTTCGCGACGTCACCGGTCAGCATCCCGTACAGGAACCCGGACGCATACGCGTCGCCGCCGCCCACACGGTCGACGAGGTCGATGTCGTATGTCCGATCGTCTACGACGGTGCCGCCCGCGAACGCGATGGCCGTCCATGTGTTGTGCGTCACGGACGTGTCGCCCCGGATGGTGATCGTCACGACTCGGAACCCGAACCGGTCGGCGAGCGCGCGAGCCACCGACGCGTAGTCGTCGCCCGTGACCCCGAACACGGTCCCCGCGTCCTCCTCTGTCGTCACCAGGACATCGACGAGGTCCATGAGCGGCTCCTGGACCCGCCGGGCTTCGTCCGGCGTCCAGAGCTTGCCCCGAAAGTTCAGGTCGTACGACGTGAGCGCGCCGGCGCTGCGCGTGGCCCGAAGCGCGTGCTCGACCTCGGCCGCGGCCGCGGACGAGAGCGCGGTCGTGATCCCGCTGGTGTGGAACGCGCGTGCGCCGGCAAGGATGGTGGGCCAGTCGAAGGATCCCGCGACGAGTTCGCTGAAGGCCGAGTTCGCCCGGTCGTAGAGGACGGACGACGGGCGGGGCGAGGCGCCGTACTCGACGAAGTAGAGCCCCATTCGGGCGTCCGGGACGATGCGGACGTGTGAGACGTCGATCCCGAACTCACGCGCCCGGTTGCGGGCCATCCGGCCCAGTGGATTGTCGGGCAGGCAGGACACCCAACTCGTGGTGAGGCCCAGCCGAGCTGCGCCCCCGGCAACGTTGAGCTCGGCCCCTCCCACGGTCACATCCAGCTCAGTCGTCTGCTCGAGTCGGCGCTGGGCCGGGGGCGAGAGGCGGATCATCGCCTCCCCGAATGTCACAAGGTCGGTCACGCCGCGGCCTCCCTCAACGCTGCAACGACCGCCATGGCGCGTTCGCGTGCGACGGTTGCATCACCCCCGCCGGTCAGCCAGCTGCCCATCGCGACCGCAACCGCTCCCGCGGCGACGAACGCGACCGCGTTTTCGATCGTCACGCCACCCGTCGGAACGAGAGGGATCTCACGGAACGGACCGCGCATTTCCCGGAAGAACGTAGGCCCGACGGCCGAAGCCGGGAACACCTTGATGCCGGCAGCGCCGGCCTGCCAACCCGCGTACGCCTCGGTCGGCGTGAAGGCGCCGGGAAACGCGGGAATCCCGCGCGACGCGGCAAAGCGCACGAGCTCGACGTCCGTGTGCGGCATCACGAGGAAACGCGCCCCTGCTTGCAGCGCCCGCTCGGCCGAGGCGACGCTCATCACGGTGCCGGCGCCGACGAGGAGGTCTTGTGGTGCGAATCGGTGCGTGAGTTCCTCGATTCCGTCAAGCGCCCCGTCGCCGTCGAGCGTCAGCTCGAGCGCGCGCACCCCGCCAGCAACGAGCGCGTTGGTGACGTCGAGGAGACGCGCGGGCTCGAGGCGGCGGGCGATCGCGATCAGGCGAGTGGCAAGGATGGGCTCGGGGATCTCGGGTCGGATACCGGCGCTGGACTGACCGTGCACCGTGTGCCTCCATCGTGCAGCACGAGGCTTGTGACTCCCAACGAGAGGGTTAGAAGACGCCGAATGCCTTGAAGGCGTCCGTCGCGCTGGATCCCGCGTCGATCGCCCTGTGCACCTCGCCCTCGGCGCGCGCCTTCGCGATCGCGCGCTCCACGACCTCGTCTTCGACGGACCATGGCACGATGAGGACGCCGTCGCGGTCGCCCACGACGAGATCGCCGGGCGTCACGTCCACGCCCTCGATGTCGATCGGCGCGCGGTACCTGACGATGACCGAGCGCACCGCGGCGTCCTGCGCGTA
>JAJYGO010000170.1:0-2312 GCA_021785115.1 Chloroflexota bacterium
CGTCCTGGGCGGACGCATACGCCGCCTCGGCCGTCGCGAACCACTTCCCGGTGATCGACGTGGATGAGGCCGCGGCGAAGGTCACCGCGCTGAAGGTCACCGCGCTGATCGCGAGGATCGTGCCCCCCATACTTCGCCGCCGCACCGGGCATTTGGACCGGCCCGCCAGAGGTCGCTCCTGAGCGGACGAGTAGCAATCGATGCTGGATTCCCTCACGCGTCAGCAGGGCGATACCGGACAGCGCGACCGCGGCGCGGCCCCGCGAGTGCGAGACGACGATCTCGCAAGAGCTGACCGAGTACGCGGCTGGCACGGTCCGGGGTCACGTCGAGCAGCCTGGCCGCATCGTCGCGGCTGATCTCACGGTTATCGTCCAGGTAAGCGCGCACAAGAGCCCAGTGTTCGTCGAGGGTGGAACGCCGGTAGCTCACCCTTGACCCGAGTTGAGTCCGAGATGCGCGAGTCAGACGGAAGGACAGGCTGCGATCGAGCAGCCGCTCGACTACGCCAGCCTGCTCGAGTGCGGACAGGGTGTCGAGGGCTTCTCCGCTCGTTCGCTGCGCGGCGAGAGCCAGTTCCTCGGGTCGGAGCGGGGTGGATCGCAGGATCTCACGAACTGCGATGACCGCGACCGCGTCCTGACCGAGTCGCTCGTCCCGTGTCTCCATCTCGTCGAAGAAGGCCCGCAGACCCAGGTCGGGACGACCTCCGGCCAACCGGACGACGACGTCCCCAGCGTCCTCGGTGATTTCAGGTGCCGGATGGCCGTCGCGGAGCATCGTTCGATACATGGTGGTGATGCCCACACCCTCGCGCTCCGCCACCCCGAGCGTGCGGAGAGCGCGGGCGAGTGCCTCGTTGCGAGGGCGCGAGGGCGTCGCGAGGAGACGTCCAACCGAGACGCTCGCCGGGAGGCCACCGGGCGAGCGGACCTTGAACGCGCCGCTCGGCGATCCGGTTGCGATCGCGACGATCGTGCTGCGATCGAGCTGGTAATCGCGATGCATGATCGCGTTGACGAGTGCCTCGCGATACGCGGCATCTGGCACCGCTCGCAGTTCTCGGCGTGTCCCGCTCACGATGACCGGCTGGCTCTCAGGGAAGGCCACGGTGTCCAGCAGCGCGAGCGCCTCGTCGAAGACCGGCAACAGCGGAGCGGCCCGCAGAAGGTGCTGGCGCGACGGCAGCCCCTCGGCGTCGGTGATGAGGAGCTGCAACTGGTTCACGTGCGGCTCAAACGCCGTCAGGAGAAGCGCGCCTGCCCGGTTGAGCTCAGGGTCATCAGCGTCGTCGAGCAGAACACCCATCCGGCTCGCCAACTCACGGTCGCTCTCCGGCGCCGCGCCTCGCCGTTCCTGGTATCGCCGTCTGGCCGACCTGAACGCCACAGGGTCGGCTGCCGAGAGCCGGATGCCACTTGGCTCGGCGCTCCAGTCGAACCCGCGGCGATCCTCAAGGAGCCGCCGCGCGTCATCGCCAGAAATCTCGACGCAGGCGGTTCCTCGTCGCATCCGGAGCTTGCCGCCCGCCCGGATTTCCTCGAGCGCGGGCGGAACGTTGATCAGGTACAGGCGAGGTCCGAAGGACGTGACCTCCTCGATCTCGTCCACCGAGTAGTGCGGCGACGTCAGCGACCAGATCCGCTCTCTCAGCCATTGGAGGTCAAGCAACGTGCCGACGAGCGCGGCCGGGCCCGATCCCTGATCGTTCACCCCGACGACGAGGATGCCACCAGACCGAGAGTTCGCCAGGCATGCCACTTCCATGGCGAGGCCTTCCGCCGCGGGCAGGTGTCGAGGATCGATGGACGTCCTCGGCCCGCCTCGAAGTACCGTCCCGCCCTCTTCCTTGAAATCGACGACCTCATCCTCGACCTCAGCGGCTCGCGCCCCGGCGACGACCCGAGCGATGGCATCGAGGGCTGACTGGCGGCGAATAGCGGCGGTTGTCATGCCAGGAATATAGGTGCTGCGTGGCAGCCACGCAAGACCTATATTTTGACGGCCAGGTTCGCCTGCTTACCAACCGGCGATGCCGCACAATGTCAACAAACTCGCCCGGCACGGTTCAGGTTCACGATCCGGGCTGCGGCACGAAGGACGTGTTCAAGCTGCGGGCGCTTCATCGACCCGCGCGACCTTCCGCTCGAGCTGCCGCGAAGGCGGCCAGAACCGTACGCCGTTCGGCTTCCGAGAGGAGGAGAAGGAATGGCGAGTTCTGGCGCAGCTCGCGGGCGAGTGGGTCCGTCGAGGTCATGACGCGCATCACGGCCTCGGGCCCACGGTCGATGATGTCGAGCCACTGGCGGAGC
>JAJYGO010000170.1:2322-5283 GCA_021785115.1 Chloroflexota bacterium
TCCATTGACGCGATCGCTCAAGCGATCCGACTGGGTCGCTGGCGACGGACCGGCAGTGGCGCCGGACCGGCATCGGACCGGCAGTTCCTGCGTATCTACCATGGCGGGAACGTTGTGCAGGATGTTGCCCCGCGCGAGCGTGAATGACCGCGCGGGTGCCGCATCGGGCCGCCCGGTGGGACCCCGGCGAGCGGCGAGACGGCCCCGTCGGACGGCGAGACGGCGCGATCCGCGGATACCGGTCCCCGGGTGGTGGTTACGCAGGGAAACGGCCCGCACCGCCCGATAGCGTGCTCCCCGTGCAAACGCCGCAGAAACCGCGGGCGGCTTGGACCGCGGCTCGCTCACGGAACAGCCTCGAGCTCGCCGATCACCCGTTCGCCCTCCCGTCGCAGCATGAGGCCGCGTCGCATCGCTTCCCGGGCCGCGTCGAGAAGCCGCTCGCGCATCACGAGCCCGCGGGCATCGAGCAGGGCCCGTGCGATCGTCGTGGCCGGGATGCCCTCGTACTCGGTCAGATCCTTCGGGTCGATCTTCCGCTGGACCACCTGGATGGTCGCCGGCACGGCGGACCGGACGCGTGCGGGAGTTCCCACCCGGATGCGTCGGGGGTTTACCAGTCCCAGGTCGTGCATGGAGAGCACGGCATCCGCGGTGAGGAAGGCGCCCTCTCCGACACGGAGTACGGCTTCCATGAACGGCTCGAGACCGCTGTGCGGGATGTCGTCGAACCGGAAGACACCTCGGGCGACATGCGTGAGGCCGCCGCGCCTGGCGATCTTGCGGACCTCGACAGGCGGGATGCCGAGATCGGCCGCATCCCGGATGGTGACGTAGCCGTATTGCTCGAGGGCACGTTCGTGGAGCTGTCGCCGGTAGGTGTTCGCGAGCATCGATGGCCTCTTGTCTGTACCGTACCGAAAACAGTACGCTTCTGACAGTGGGTCGTCAAGGGAACGGGGCTCCGGCCACGCGCGTCGGCCCGCCCGCAGGCACAGCGCCGGGGCACGTGCGCGACGACGACGGGGTGTGGCGCCGCCCGAGCACGGGGTAGCGCCCGTCGGGTGGGGCCGGTCCGGGGCGTGAGCGTTTCGGCGACGAAGAGGCTGCCCTCTGGCGCCTGGCGCGTGACGTAAGCGGGCTGTTTGAGGGACTGCCCTGGGTCCTCATCGGAGGCCTGATGGTCCGGATCCTGGAGTCGGCAAGCGGGCCGACATCACCACCGTGCCTCCCGACGAGACCCTCGAAGCGCTCGGCAGCAGCCAGGCCCTCAATCGTCGGCGGATCGTGAAGATCGACGCTGGAGACGGTCCTTTCGCGCTTCCACTACCGTCACTCCTCGGGGCGGTCGTCGTCAGGCGACCACCCGCGGAGTCATCTGTTCCGCGACGGCGCTACGAGATCACCTTGCGCACGTTCGCGATCAGTGAGTCCAGATCCTCTGCGACGGTCTGCCGCAAAATCGCCAGATCGACCTTGTCGTAGTCGTGGACGATCCTGGTCCTCATGCCCCGGATCTCAGCCCAAGCCACGCCCTCGACCTCGGCGAGGGCCTCGGGAGACGTTCGCTTGGCTGCTTCCGCGATCTGGGCGATTCGCATCATCACCGCATCGCGAGTGAGCTGATCCGTCCACCACCTCGCACCACCCGCCCGTGCATACGCGCGAGCGGCCTCGGCGTGCTCGATCAAGCGCTTGAGCTGATCGCGGTCACGATCCTGCATACAGGACCACCCCTTGCTCCTCGGCCCGCTGCCGGACTGGATCGCGCAGCGCTTCAGCCTCGTGCACGTCGACGTCACGCCCGACGATCGCCTCGAGCTCGCGCCGGATTCCGAATGCATCGCTCAGCGACCAGCGCTGACCGCGCTTGTGTCGGACCATCACGTCGATGTCGGAGTCGGGACGGAAGTCGGCGTGCACGGCGGACCCGAAGACGCGGATCTCCGCCAGGCCATGCTCCCGTGCGATACGCCGGAGGGCGTGCTGAGACGGCTGACGGACCGACGGATGCAGTCGGCCCAAGAGTGGCGCGCCAGGGTCTCCGTGCTTGAAGGGGTCGGGGAACGTCCGGTCAACCGATCCCACCGCGACAACGCCGCGCTGCGCGCGCTCGGCGAGGCTTCGATCATCGAGGAGTCGCTCCCGTAGGTCATCGTGACCGAGCGTCGTTACGACTTGGTCGGAGCGTGCGAGCATTCGGTCCAGGAGGACTTCGTCGGCCGGCTCCGCATCCCACCGCAGGACCACGAGCAATCCTTCCGCGTCCTTTGACGCGAACTCGACTGCGTTGGAAGCGCGCAGGGCCGCGGCGATCAACGGCATGCCCCCTCGGCGGACGCCGAGTTCGAGCAGCGGCTCGGAGGCGCGTCGGCCGAGCTCACTCAGCAGGTACATCGGTCCGTGGCGCTCCAAGATCCCATCACTCAGAAGGCCCGCGACCGCGGTCTGAGCGCTTGAAAGTGGGGCATCCGCCGCCCGCGCCAGATCTGTAAGGCGCAGCCCGTCACGCCGCTGCTCGACCGCGGCAAGCAGCCGGAGAGCCACCGGTGAGAGCGTCTTCAACATGACAATATGCTACGTGCCCAACGTAGAATGTCAAACAACCTCGCATCCTTGTCCGCCGCACAACCTCGCATCCTTGTCCGCCGCACAACCTCGCATCCTTGTCCGCCGCACAATGGGAAGGCATGGGAAACACGCGGGTCGGCTACCGCTGCGTCTATCGGGCCTGGGATGCCGAGCGGAGCCCGTGGGTCATCCGGCGCCACCGGTTCACCGAGCGCTCGGCCGACGATCCCCTGTCACGGCGGCACCTGACCCATGCGCACTCGTACTCGAGCGACGCCTGTCCGATCTGCGAGCACACCTGCGCCCCGGACGATGGGCCGCGTGCTGGACGGGGCTTCGTCTTCGCCGCCACCGAGATCGCCGCCGTCCTGATCACGGTCGGGCAAAGGG
>JAJYGO010000381.1 GCA_021785115.1 Chloroflexota bacterium
CGGGGCATCTGGGTGGCTCCACGCGGGGACAGGGACCGCCCGGTTCCTGAGCTGTGCGGGAGGTTCGGCGGGGGACGCGTGCTGTCCAGTAGGCCGCTCGCAGAATCCGGTGCCACGTGTCACCAGCCGCTCGCGCGCCGCCTCAGGCCGCCAATTGCCGCGAAGACCGCCGCGCGGAGATCATGCAGGGGCGCGAACGTGCGCCCGGCAGGCGTGGCGGAGGCTTGCAGGCCCACGGCTAGGAGGAGCGTCAGCGCCTCGAGGAGCCGCGGCTCGGCCCACGCTGGCGCCTACCAGAGCGCCACCGCGTGAACGGCGAGACCGAGCGACAAGGTGACGAGCCACTGCCCGGTGCGCGTCCCGGCCAGCCACAGCCGGAACCACCCATGCGGGACCGCGACCGGCCGACGAGCACGCGCCGCGGGTGCTCGGTGGGCACTGGCCGGCGGCTGGTCCTGACGCTGGCCGGTCGAAATCCTCGGGTCCGCCGCGGGGCGACGGGCCGCCGCGACGAACGCGTACGCGGCGTTGAGCTCCCGCATCGCGGCCGTTGTGCCGCCGACATCGGGATGCCGACGGCGAGCCAGACGATGGTAGGCACGGCGCACGGTTTCGGCGTCTGCATCGCGGGGCACGCACAGGACCGTGTACGGACTCATCGTCACAGGCGCCCGAGCGCGCGGACGAGCGCCCACGTGCCGCAGGCCACGAATCCGGCGGCCAGAGCCACGACGAGCGACAGCGCTATCAGCCCGAGCAGAAGGAGTCGCAGGCCAAAGGCGACGGGCCGCATCAGGCCGCCCCTTCTTGCGGGCTCTCGGGGAGGGCCCGCACGGCGGCTGCGAGCGTCTCGCCGGTCAACGTGTGCTCCCGGAGGAGCACGTCGGCGAACGACACCATCGCCTCACGCCGACGTTCCAACACCGTCCTGGCCCGCGCGGTCTCCTCATCGAGCGTCACGCGTATGGCGGCGGCGCGGGCATCGAGGATCGCCGGGCCAGTCTGTCGCTCGAATGCGTCGACGGACAGGGCGCCCCAGGCGGGATCCGCGGCCGCCGCCTGGCGCGAGAGCAGGAGCTCGGTGGCACGGGCCGCGTCGCTACTTCCCCCGAGCGAACCGGAGCCGGCGACCATCTCCTCCCCCAGCGACCCCGCCAGCAGGACGGCCACGCGGGCCCGCAGCTCCTCGTCGGGGAGATCGCGCTGCGAGCCATCGTCGGGCCCGAGCTCGGTGCGCCCGCCGCGGTGATCGCCGAGGGTCACCGCCGTGATCGGCACCCCGAGCTCGAGGGCCGTCACGCAGTGCGCACTCTCGTGCAGGGCTTGCCGGCGGAGTTGGGTGGGGTTCAGGGGCGGCGTCTCGTCGATCTCGCCGTGTCGGCGGATGGCCTCGACGGTGTGGCGCCAGGTGAGGCCGCCGGTCACGCCATCCGCGAGGGCCAGCGCGAGCCCGTCATCGAAGGCACCCACGAGGTCGGCGCCCGAGCGACCGCGCGTGAGCTCGGCGACGCGCTCGACGTCGATGGGCTCGACGGTCTGGCGGCGCGCGAGCAGGTAGCGGGCGAGATCGGCCCGTTCCTGCCGGGTGGGCAGCTCGAGACGCACGACGCGCCCGAAGCGACCCGCGCGGAGCAGGGATCGATCGAGCAGGTCGGGGTCGGAGTTCGTGCTGGCCAGATACAGCACGCGGCCGCCATCGCGCAGGCCGTCCAAGGCACTGAGCAAGGCGTACAGCACGCTCCGAGAGCGCCGGTCGTGCACGCGCGATCCGCGCTCCAGGGCGACCGCGTCGATCTCATCGATATACAGGACAGCGGGATCCGGGTGCGCGGCGAAGTGGCGCGCGAGGGCGCTCACGCGGCGCTCGGTGAGCTCGGCCGCCGTGCACTCGTAGTACGGGACGGCGTCGCCGAGCTGGGCTCCGAAGACCCGCGCGAGATTGGTCTTGCCCACTCCCGGTGGCCCGCTCAACAGGACGCCCCGGACCAGCGAGGCCCCTGCCGTGGTGACCTGCTCGGGCGCCCGCAGCATGGCGGCCAGGCTCTCGATCTCTCGCGTGGCCCTCGCCGATCCGATGTGATCGGCGAGTGTCAGCCCGCGCACGACGACGCGGTGCGCGGCCAACCACCGTCGGACGCGCCGAGCCGATGAAGGCCGGGGGTGCTTCGTCATTCGTGCAGGCTCCATACGAACCGGGTCGCCTGTACCGAAGCGCACCTGGTCGCCCCTGTCGAGGTCGTGCGTGCCGTGCATGCCCGCCGTGCGCGACGTTCCCACCGTTCGCGGCCGCTGAGCGAGGGCTGCCTTGACGGCCGCCTGTCTTCGCCGACCATCGGGTGCGATGTCGCCGACAGCGCCGCGCTGAGGCCGCCAGCCCACGCACGATGGGAGGCCACGCGATGCCGCGCTTCTACACGGCGGCCGAGGCGGCGGCCGATCTCGGCTACACCCGCCGCTGGGTCCTGCGGCAGATCGAACTGGGTCGACTCGTCGCGGTGGCGTTCGACGCCGGGGGCCGACGCTCGTATCGCATCCCCGAGGCCGCCCTTACCGCCTTCCGCGCCCACTACCTCCACGACGCCCGCGAGCTGCCCCGCCGCGACGAGGGCCGGCAGGACCGCGACCCTGCGCCACGCGAGTGACCTATGCGGCCGGCCCGAGGCACCCTGGGCGGGTCGTCCTTCAGGCGCGCCGCATCGTCTCGGCCCGAGCGAGTGGGTGCTCTCCGGTCCATGCCACGGGGGCTCTCGATAATCCCGCGACGGTGCGAGCGGAGGCGCCATCGCACGGTACGGCCCTCCGGGCTTGACAAGAACGCGTTCTCACGTAAGAGAAGAGTGGACGGGAAAGCGGAAGGACTTCCCCTTCCCCGTTCGCTTCCCCTTCCGCGCCGCCGGCGCGCCGACCGCAAACCCACGGGAGATCCGATGTCCACGCTGCAGATGCCCATCGACGGCGAAATCGTCGTCCTCAACGTGCCCGCGAAGACGCGGACGGCCGTGGCGCGCACGCTCGTCCTCGAGGCCGGATTCCATCGCCGGACCGGGGTCAAGGTCCGCTGGCCCGACCGCTGGGCGACGAAGGTCGCCGCGGGCGTCGTCGCCGACGCGGAGAACCCAACGCGCTGGGCCGCCCGGCTCGCCGATATCACGCACAAGACCGCCATCGCCCGGCGCATGGCGCCCGACAGTGCCGGGGTGGACCTCGACCATCTCGGGCAGCGCCTGTTCAACGCCGAGCTGGAGGACGGCACCCTCCTGTCCGTAGATTCGGTCATCGCCTGGGTCCGGACCGCCTGGTACCTGACGGGCCACGACAGGCACGAGGCGTGCGACACCTGCCGCCTGCTTGAGGCGAACGACGTCTGGGAATTCCTGCACGTGACGGGCACCGACGCCGTGCTCCTGCGCCTCTACCACACGGAGCTGCGGCTGGCCGAGCTTCTGCCCGCGTATCCGGTCACGCCGGGCTCCCTCCTCCACATCCGCTCGGCGGCCGCGTGACGGATCAGAGCACGCGGGATGGCCGCGCCATCTTCCCGCTCCTGGCGGTGAGGTAGTCAGACCGCAGTAGGGCGGCCAGGGGGATGGTCATAATCGCGCCCCTCCAAGAGACGCGCCCAAGGCTTGGTGCGCGGTGCACCATGGGTTCGAAACCAATCACGTTCGGCGTCCCGGGCACCGCGGCTGGCTATCGCTGCCCGCCGATAGGCACAGCGGCTCCCTTACCAGTGGGGGATTCCGGCCCGATCGGTCGCGCACGACAGTCCATGTGCGTCCGCACCAACAAGGAGAAGGAGCAAGGTGGAGCAACACCAGACCGCGCTGAACAGTGAGCAAGCTGCCGCTGTGGCCACGGCCATCGACGCCACGATCGGCTTCCGGACCCAACGAGGAGTGTGGGGCACGGCCCATCGGAACAAGCTGGCGCGCGAGCTTGTTCAGACCATGGGCGAGTTCGGCCATAAGGTTCTCGCCTGGGACGACGCCTCCATGGTCCAGGTGAAGGGCGACACTGGGGCTCTTCGGTTCCTCCGGTCTGCAATCGACTCCAAAGGCTTCAAGAAGCCAGGGGCCACGCCAACGCTGCCGGGCGCAGGAAGGTAGAGCGCTATCCTCCACTCATCGATGACGAAGCTGGCCCTGTCGCCGACGACAACGGAGTCGATCTCGCTGCTCGACGCATCTCCGCCGACGAGAACCTAGTTCGCGATCACGAGCCACGAGGGCGCAGGTCGGCCCCGAGCCTCGTCGCTGTCAGCTCCCCGGGGCCGACGAACTCGCCCGATCTAATGCGCTGTGCCATTTGCGGCTAACTCTGCCCCCGAGCGATCGACTCGATCGGCTCCATTGTGGGAGGCCGAGGCTCCGCGGCAGACGGTGGGACGCCCCCCACCATCCGCATGTCGTTCGGCGTGAACACGTCGCCGCTCGTCGACATCCGGGAGACGGTCGTGTGGGTGCAGCTCTGCCACGTTTCCACTCCCTCACATCGTCCACTGTCTGGGGGCGCGTGCTCGACGACGGGGCGGATTCGTAGTCAGCGATTCCCAGTCCTTGCTCGGGTTCCTCGCGGAGTACCGACGCGGGCGGATGAAGAGGCGACTGCGCGAGCGGATCGGCGGCAGGCAAGCTGTCGAGCTGCAGCTGCCGCCGAGCGACTGGCTATGGCGGGTGCTGGAGCGATCCGATGGGTGGTTCGACGCCCCCACGTTGGACGCAGCGCGGCGCCGCTAGGTCTGCGGGAGATAGGCTGAGGTGCGCATGGCGGTTTCCCGGGGCGACGGCTCGATCCAGCGTCGCGGCCGGCCAGCGCTGTCTCGGCGCGGTCGTAGGCGGGCACGAGATGGAGCACCCACCGGGCGCGTGTTCCATGGGCGGTACCACGCGCGTCCCCGTGCGTGACGCCGCGGGTCGACGCCCGGGCGACCCGTCTAGCGCCGGCCGCGACCACGTGGCGGCGCGGGAGGGGGCGGCTGGTAGCGGCTCGTGACGCGGCGTGCCGCCCGCCGGTACACATCCTCCGGGATGTCCCCTTGCTGCCACATCCGGCGCAGGCGCTCGAGGTCCTCGAGGGTGATCTCCGGCTGGGGCGGACCCGTCGGCGGCACCGGAGCGGAGCGGTCGCCGCTGCCTTCGGTCGCCAGCTTGAACACCGTGATCGCCGCCGTCACGGCCCACACCGTGGGCAGGGACAGTGAGGCATGGAACAACAGGGCGGCGCCGGCGACCAGGCCGACGGCCATCAGCAG